>CAJXJI010000031.1 GCA_913054235.1 uncultured bacterium | reverse complement strand
TTAAGAAAATCAACGTTAGCATAGCAAAAACTAAGGCTTGAATAAAGCCCACAAAAAATTCAAGTAGCAAAAAGGGGAAAGGAGCAAGCACGGGCACTAGAGTCATAACAATAACCAAGAGCACTTCTCCTGCAAAAATATTCCCAAAAAGACGAAAAGAAAAAGAAAGTACTTTGGCAATTTCCCCTACTCCTTCCAATAATCCAACAAAAAAGTATACAGGTCCTTTCGTTAAAATGAGAAACTTTGAAAGATGCCCCCAAGGACCAAACTTCAAAACCCCATACATGTGTATTGCACCCATAGCTATGAGAGCTAAGGCAAACGTCATATTTAAATCACTGTTTGCAGAGCGAAAAAATGGCACAAGCACTTCTTTTCCATGAATCGTTTCAAAAAACCCAATAGATCCTATTCCAGGCAAAACCCCAATCCAATTGTTCACCAGGATAAAAAGAAAAATCGTTGCTACTAAAGGAAAGAACTTTTTTGCTTGTTCGTAATTTCCCAGGGTTTGCGCCATAAAGGAAAGAAGGCCATCTACAATAACTTCAACTGCTCCCTGTGCCCTGTTTGGTACCACTCTTAAGGAACGCACAACCAAAAAACCTCCTCCCACTAAAAGGAAAGCGGTTAAAAGTGAAAGTACCAAACTATTGGTAATGGGAAATCCGAATAATAAACCTATGGTTTCAGCTTGTAAACTTATATGCATAAATCAAATACGTCAGGATATATTACCATCAAAAAGCATATCTGTAAATACCTTTAAAATTCCTCAGCAAGGATATGGGCTATTGATAGAGGGAATTATGGTGTTCGTGCTCCTTGTGAGGATTAAGCATAATAAGGGGAATCTTTCTGCCTTCTTTCACGAGCGAGGCATCAAGATCCTGCCTTAAAGCATTCTGATCATATCCAAGACAAATAACATCCGGATTAAGATCTTTTAGCATCTGATAGCTTGATTGCTCCTCATCTCCAAGTATTGCTACATCAACACCTTCTTCTTGTAATACAAGCCTCAGTCTCTCCTCTTCGCCATGCTTTGGCTTTTTCTCTTTTAACCGCAAAGAAGCCGAGTCTCGTCCCACAATTACAGCAAGTTCATCCCCGTATTCTTTAGCTTGCAAAAAGAGACTCCTATGGCCCTCATGAATACCATCAAATATTCCAAATACTACAACTCTTTTTTTCATGCAAAACCACCCTTTTTCCATTTTACTGCTCGAAGCAAAGGTGCATACAGATCGTCTGAAAGAGGCATCTTCAATGCATTAAGCTCCCTTTTTGTTGGATTTCTTTGCTGAAACTTCACAAATGGCACATCTTCAATAACGGCCAAAGGAGTTTGCTCTGCTCCTTCTCCCATTACGAGAACCGCTGAAGTTCCCAATGCATCAGATATTGAAGCTGAGGTCATTTTTAACTTTCTGCCAAAGATATCTGGTTTTCCAATATATGAGTTAAGAGCAGAAAACCCACTATGAGCCAATACAAATACTCCTCGTTGACCCCACCTTAAGGGAACAGATGCAGTATCAGTAATAATTACTCCAATGTTCTTTTTTTTATGCTTCTTAACTAAATATTCCCTTATATTATTTGCTGACTTTTGTGAATCCTTGGGCCATAGCGTATAGTATCCCTCATTATTTGACTCATCCACTCCTGAGGAAAAGCTCAGAGCATTCCCCTTTATAGTCAGCAAAACATTATACCTACTTGAAGAACGAGGAAGATAGTACTCTGCCTCCTTGATTATAAGAGTGTCTTTATCTACTTCATGTTCTGGCACTACGTTTCCTTCACATATAGACACAATTTTTGAAGTAACAGCAACCACGCTCTTGTCTTCTAAGCGCAAAAGATACTTGTCTAAAATCTTAAAAATATCGGTATCCTTTGGGGTAATCTTTTTTGTTTTAATAGTCCTCACTTTCATATCTTTGGATTATATCATAGAATAAAAGAACTTATGCCGATCTTCCTTATTCCCATTCTCATCATAATTGGAATCTTTGTCGTCTCTGCGGGGGGCGATATTTTAAAGAATATAGATATCCCCTTCTCCGGTTTTCAATTTGCACCAAAAGAGCGCACTGAAAAACCAGCTCCAACAATTGTCTCTCCCCAGCCAAGCGCTACCAAAAGAGTTCCCTCTACCTCTACAATATCTGCGTCATTCCTGCTCGATACCATCATTACAAAGGGACCAACAAAAGATACAGAAATTACCGATACTAATATAGTGACATTTGAGTTTGAGGGGTCTGTTACTCCAAAACATACTACAGGACGCATTACCTTTGAAACAAAAATTAATGGAATTGATTCTGACTGGAAGACAACCTCAAGTAAACAAAGAACAATAACACTTCCTACGCAGCAAAGTGAATATATCTTTTTGGTGCGTGCAAAGCTTGATAATATAGTAGATACAACCCCAGCTCAAAGCACGTTCAAGCTTGCAGTCTCTCCTTTCTTTGGAAAAGTAGATATT
>CAJXJI010000030.1 GCA_913054235.1 uncultured bacterium | reverse complement strand
CTATTCTCTTTAACCTACTAGATGAAATTTAAGTAGGAATAGAAAAAAGAGATTTTGCATTTGCAGTTGTGATATAAGCAACTTCCTCTGGCAAGATACCTTTAATACGTGCTATTTCTTCTGCTACATATTGTATAAACAAAGGTTCGTTTCTCTCTGCTTTTGCTTCAGGAGGTACTAAATAGGGAGAATCCGTTTCCAAAACAATTCGTTCCAAAGGCAAGGCTCCAATAATCTCCTTTGGACTGGGAAGAGCAGGAACATCTTTTAAAATAAGGCCATTAAATCCAAAAGAGAACCCGAGGTTATAAAACTGTTCTGCTTGTTTTAAGTCTCCTGTATAGCAATGTATTACTCCACGAATCTTTCCTTTATGAGGTTTTAAAAACTCCAGTAAATCCTCATGCGCTTTTCTGCAATGAAAGATAATAGGCAAATCCAATTCGTAAGCAAGCTTTACTTGTTGGGCTAAGGTACTTTTTTGTTTAAGTCGCTCTGCTTGGCGTTTCTCCTTGCTCTTGGGTTCATAGTAATAGTCTAAGCCGCACTCTCCTATGGCAACTACCTTTTTGCTCTGTCCTAACTCTTTGTACTTTTCATATGAAAACTCTTCTTCTTTTGTCCCAAAGGTCATCCATTCCTCTTCTTTCACATTTTCTGACTGTACCTCTTGCACGTCCACCCTACGCTTTTCTGCCAAATGAATAGGGTGCAAGCCAATAGCAGCATATACTCCTTCTTGATATTGCTCTGCAATCTCTACTGATCTTTTTGAGGTAGAAAACTGGGTACCAGGCATTATGACCCAAGTATCCTCTTTAAGTGTACGCTCCAATACCTTATCTGCATCTTGCTTAAAGGCATTAAAGCTTATATGTCCATGAGTGTCTATTATCATATCCTTCTTTGTTAAGTTTCTATACGAGGAAAAAGGGATTCCTCTTTTCCTTGATCCAATTGTTGTATAATTTTCTTTGAAGTTTCAGGAAGAAATGGCTGCAAAAATTCAGCTAGGTTAGAAAGTGCAAAAAGTAAATTTTCTATTACGCTCTTTTGATTATCTGATTCTTCCCAAGGTCGCTGTTTTTCAATATATTTATCACAAAAGTGAATAATCTCCCAGATTTTATCTAGAGCCACACTAAACTGGAACTCACTTAATGATCGTTGAATCTCACTTCTTGTATTTTCAACAAGGGCTTGAAGCTCTTGATTTAAAAATTGTTTAGGAGTTGAACTAGAAATCCTCTCTTTAAGAGTTACTACACGGGCAACGAGATTCCCCAGTCCTCCTGCCAAATCAGCATTATATCTTGTTTCAAATTTCTCATAGCTAAAGTCTCCATCTTCACTTGAGGGAATCTCACGCAAGAAAAAGTAACGTACAGCATCAGCGCCATACTTACTCACTAACTCAAAAGGATCAATAACATTACCAAGAGATTTAGACATCTTTTGATCATCTACTGTAATATACCCATGAACAAATAAAGTTTTTGGTAAAGCCAATCCAGCCGCCAACAAGAATGCAGGCCAGTAAATAGCATGAAAACGCAAAATACCTTTTCCAATAACATGCATATCTGCTGGCCACCATTTCTTGTATGTTTCATCGTCATTCCCAAATCCAATTCCTGACTGATAGATATTTAAAGCATCAAACCAAACATACATTCTTTGCGAATCATCATGAGGGACAGAAACTCCCCAGTTCTTTGCCCGTTCGTTTGATCTTGAAATACTGATGTCCTGCAAAGGCTGTTTTAAAAAGGCTAACACCTCATTCTTTCTTGTTGCAGGAATAATTCTCAATTCATCTTTTTTGACTAAGGTAATAAGTTTTTCTTGATACCCTGAAAGTTTAAAAAAGTAATTCTCCTCTGATACAATCTCCAGTTTCTTTCCTGGGTGCTCATAACATTCCTGATTCTTATCAAGTTCATCTAGTGTATAAAAGGTTTCACATCCAACACAATACAAACCTTCATATGCCTTCTTATAAATATCTCCTGCTTTATCGCAAAGTTCCCATAGTTTCTGACTTGATTCATGATGCTTTGGATTACTACCTTTTTGAAATACATCAAACTGTACATCTAGGGCTTTACTCAATTTGTAAAACAACTTGGCATTTTCATCAACAAACTCTTGTACGGGTATGTCAGCTTGCTCTGCTGCTTGAACGTTTTTTAAGGCGTTTTCATCACTTCCAGACAATAATAAAACCTCCTCACCCTTCTGGCGGTAAAATCGTGCAATTACATCTGCCTGTATAAATTCCAAAGCATGGCCAATATGCGGCTTTCCATTTACATAAGGAATTGCTGTTGTGATATAAAACTTTGCCATGATGTTCTTTTAGCATAGATTACTCCTCTTTTCCAATAAAAAGGGCTCCGGAACCAAAAAGTTTCAGAGCCTCCTTAATATAGTTTAAGATTTAAATTCCTGAAAATTCAACCTTAAAAGGATAGGCAAGCCAACAGCGAGGAGATATCCTTTGATGATCGGTTAGACAAAGTCCGTGTACCCTAAGACGTTCCTCTCCGCTCTTTGTAGTAACAATCCCTCTTTGCTGGCATGCTCTACAGTGCCAATTATAGAGTCTTTCTCTTACTTCTTGAACCGAAGTTTGATTCATGATTTCCTC
>CAJXJI010000029.1 GCA_913054235.1 uncultured bacterium | reverse complement strand
TTTTGTCTCTGAATTCAAAGGTTATTGAGTTATTTTTGGTTTCGTTGTTGATGTAGACTTTAAGAGGTTCGTTTATGGGCACCGATATTATGTCAAGATCTCCGTCATTATCTATATCAATGTATGTGTAGGATGGTGTGGTACCCATATCCTCTAAGCCAAACTCTTCTTGTGCCTGCTCAAAATATTGCCCCTCATAATTGTGAAAAAATATATTAGTTTGAAATACACTTTCCCAGTTCATAAGCTCTCCAGTTGCAACATAGATATCCTGCCATTCATCATTATCTAAATCAGCAAATTTAGCATTCCAGCTATTAAAAGCATACGCAACTTTTTTTTCTTCTGATGCTTCTTGAAAAATCTTATCTCTAGTTCCCTGCAATAACACATTTTTCCAAGGCAATGAAGTAATAGCATTTTTGAGTCCATCTTGAACTATAGGTGAACCTTCAATAGAAAAATTTCCCTTACACAGAAACTTCTGTAATGCGTATTCTCGAGGCATCTTATCACAAAGTTCCTTATTCTCTTGGTAGAAGGACATGTAAAACAATATCATTGTTGTGCATTCGTTTTTATCTCTCTGTTTTGTGAGGTTTGCACACTGCTCGATACTATTCTCCCTCACAATACCTATTATCTCACTGTTTTTTTCGCATTTTTGCCTTTCTGTGCTACTTTGTATATCTAAACATGGATTTTCTGTAAAAATTTCATACGCGCTTTGCCCTGACACATAAATATCCATAAACAAGTCGTTATTAAAATCAGCAACATCTATGCTCATATTAAAATCCGCAGAGGCAGGAATTATTCCATCCGATTTTTTTATCTCACGGAAATTACCTTCTCCATCTCCCAAATAAAAATTATCAGGGCTGTCAAACTCATCGCCCGTAATTAAATCCAGATTGTTATTGTTGGTAAAATCAGATAGCAAAACTGATAGAGTCTGTCCGCGAAATTCTTGCAAGTCTTCCTCTGTAAACTTCAAGGCATTATTTCTTATGAGCTTATTTGTTCCTCTGCCATCTTGGGCATAAAAGAATCTCCAATTTCCATTCACAAAATCCAGCCAACCATCTTTATTTACATCCCCAAAAGAAACGGCTAACGTCACTACGGCTCCAGTGTTGGGAACTTCAAGAATCTTAGGATTCTTAAAATCTCCTCTATCGTTTAAAATAAAATAATTTTTACCTCCATAAATTGTAATATATATATCCTGCCACCCATCATTATTGATATCTACAAAGGTAGCCACGTGAACGCCCAAATCCAAATTTGGTATCTTGCTCAAGTCAACATCCGTCAAGACAAATCTCCCGCCCAAATTTCTATACAAAAGCACCCCATTACTAGTTCCAAGTAAAACATCTTGCCAATCATCATTATTGAAATCTCCCGATGCTATGCCCCTTCCTACGGAAGCCGGGTGAAAAAACTCAAGAATAGAAAAATTATTATGCTTATCTAAACCAAAAGCATCTCCTTCATATCTTAAAAATGGCTTGCCCTCTCTTTTACTTCTATCTTGATGGTCAATACTTTCTATGGTCAGAGTACCCAGCGCATAAAAATGTACACGCTCCAAAATAAGTGCTTTTTCCTCTCGCAATAATACAAAGAATTCCCCTGCTACTATCGCTATTACTATCCAAACAAACACAGACTGGAAAAGTTTTTTTTGCCTCATTTCTTATTTCTCCAAAACTTATTACTCTATAGTAACATAGTCCCTTATTTTTATACATAAAAACTAGTTACTTTATTTAAAAATCAAACCAAAAACTGATAGAGAGAGAAGAAGTTCTTTCCTCCAAAAGAATTAACGCAAAAGTAGCATGTTTACGGGGAAAAAAGGATTTTAGGCAAGCTAAAATAGTTGACCAGTTTAGTAAAAAAACTGGTACGCTGTACAAGGAGCTGTGGTGAAATTTAGCTTATCTTTGCCGTTAAATACTGAGGGCTAGCTACAAAATGGTAGGGCCTCCCTGAGAGAAAACCCCAAGAGAGCCTATCCTGGACAATCACACTTAGCCCAGTAAGCGGAGTTATGAGAGCCTATCTTACAAACAGCAACAGGGGCATAGGGTGCATTGACTTGCGTGTTTTGGTTGCTGTGTCTCTTGCAATCAGTAAATCTCAGGTTTCTGCAAGGATGCGAACTGGTGCTTGTTGAGCCACAGACAAGTGTCCCACTTCCACCACAATAAGTATTGCACGAAGCTTGCAAACCAATAACAATATGCCCATGGTAGCCTATTCGAATATTCTCTTGGCCGCAACTTTGGTATGCTGGGTTGTATACCCCCGGGTTGTTGGGATAGCCACATGTTTTATCAGGTTGATAACTTCCCTGTGAGTAGTAGTATCCCTGTGAGTAGTAGTATCCTTGTCCGTAGTAGTATCCCTGTGAGTAGTAGTATCCTTGAGAATAAGAACCAACGCCGGCGTTAGCATCATTAGTATCTGTTCCTGAAAGTTTATGTGAGTCAGTAAGCCAATTAAATGAGTTACTGGTGTCATTGTAGTATGTTCTGCTAGAAACTACGACTGCGGCTCCAACACATACGGAGGCAGCACCAGTACTTGTTTTGTATCCATCCTGATCTATGTCAACAACCATGCTAGCTTTTGTTTGGAATACATACTGAGAACCCGAACCATTATCTGAACAATCCTCCTTGGCATAGTTTGCAACATCCGCCCTGTTTCGATATCCCGAACCAGGAGTTCCTGCTTGCGCAAAAGGAGTAGAGCCTTCAGATGGATAGCCATCGCTGTCTGCGTCATGCACCCAAATTCTTTTCTGCACAAGGCTACCTGTAGAATTTATAAGAATAGCTCCAGTTACAATAAGGCTCTTTCCGGGACCCCAGGCAATGGTTTGACCTTCACCCACGGTAAGAGTTCTGCCCGCGTTAATGGTTATATTTCCGTTATCTACTCCATCTACTGTATCAGTGAAAGAACAGCTTGAAGACACGGTGTAGTCCCCTCCTGCTGGCACTGAGCCGCAGGCAGCATGAACTATTGTGGGGGAAAGGAGAAAAAAGAGTATAACTGCAAATGCTCCGCCTAGTATGTGCAATCTGCTATGTTGCATAAGGTATAAAAACATAAGTTTATTTTAATGATAAATCAACAAAATGTTCCTCTCCTTTGGCATTGGTCGCGGTAATTGTTTCCATGTAGGTGTGGCAAATGCTGTCTTCTCTTGTCCATGATCCTTCCCATGTAGTCAAGAGAGAAGAGCCATCTTCTGAGTCTTCTGCAAGACGCATTACAAATCTTGCAGCAGCTACGCTCCTGTTATCTGTGATTATAGTAGCAAAAACCCCACTCTTTTTTGTAATAGTGCTATTGCCATCATCCCTTACTTTGACTGTTATGATTTGCGTCTCTCCTTTTTTCACGTCTATAGGGTCAACATCTACTTGGACTATCTGTAGATTGCTTGGCTTGTCTGTTATCACCTCATAGGTCTGCTTGCCCGTGCCTCTAAGCTCCAAACATTCCTTTGATCTTTCAGCGAGTTCTTTGGGTTTATCCCCTATACTTACAATACCAACTATAACTACTACTACAATAATTACCGCAAAAATGCCTATGTTTTTCTTTGATAGAAACTGTAATGTCTTCATGTTAAATACATTTTATTTTATCTTTTATAGCTCGAGATGTAAAGAAGGTTATCCACAGGAAAGTATAGAACACCCCATAATTATTCAATAACTGTAACTATTCCAGTAACATATGGCAATAAGTGATCGTAATGTTTCCAAGACCTCACTAAAGCTTCGACTGCCCCCTAGGCTTTAAATGAGCACTTTTTATGTCTTACTTGATATTACAATATTTCCTGTATTGCTCAGGGACGCCGTTGCATATTTCCTCTATTTTCTCTTGGGCATACGGATAAGACATAGTAATACGTGAAAATGTGTCTTTGTAGCAAAAATCCTCTTCTTGTAATCCCAAAGCTTCTGATTCACAAAAGCGCAACGCCTTCACATATTCATTTTCTGGAGGACCGTGATACAAAAGCCCCCAAACGACTCCATCCAGGCATGTTTCCTTAAGATCTCCCAACATCCTGCAACCCTCAATATAATTGGTTAAATCGTTTTGCGCAACGTCCCGCTGCATCATGGCACCCAAAGCAACTCTTACCACAAGCTCTTTAAGTTCTCGATCTTTTATTCTTTC
>CAJXJI010000028.1 GCA_913054235.1 uncultured bacterium | reverse complement strand
AAGAAAAATTGCAAGCAAACAAAAACCCGCCTCCATGGCGGGCCTTCGGGTTTAATTTTGGAAGTCTCTTCGGGGAGGCTTGTTCTTACGCCAGCAGTCGTTGCAGCGAAGATTGCTCTCCGTTCCAGGACGAGGACTAAAAGGGAGCTGGGTGATTGCTGTTGAGCAATCAGCACAGGTCCAATTTCCTTCTACCATGGGTCTTTGGA
The DNA here is from genome assembly GCA_913054235.1 of uncultured bacterium. GTDB lineage: Bacteria > Patescibacteriota > Minisyncoccia > Minisyncoccales > UBA10102 > 01-FULL-49-22b. The sequence goes on along the minus strand of CAJXJI010000028.1, from coordinate 4,007 downwards.
ACCTTCCTTGATTTTCTTGTTCCACTCTAGTTTTGAAGTACAACTTGATTTCAAAAAGAATCTTGATGTATCTTCTTCTATCGCCTCACTATGTGTGGGCGAGAACTGTACTCCGACTCTAGTACAATCCTTAGTATGCACCTCTTTTCACATCTCGTCAAGTAGAAAGCAAAAATATCATCCAAAGAGCCATAAGGAACATAAGTACATCTTCAGCAAAAGTTACCTTAGTCATAGGAATCTTAAACACAGCTCCCAAGCATGCACATACAATTTGGTTTTTCTTTCTTAATTCATTTCCCACTCCTATGGCACCCACCCCCATAACCACAAGAGTTACAATATTAGTATATAGCAGCAAAAAAGAAAACAGGTACGCTAATCCCATGGCAAGTTCCAAAAAAGGATACAGCAAGGCATAGAATCTGCTTCGCTTTGCTATAACATCATACATTTGATAGGCATTAGCAAATCCTTTAAGATTAATAACCTTAAAGAACCCAAATACCAAGAAAAATCCTGCCATGAAGTTTTGCATAGCAAACATCAAGTCCCACTGCCCATCAATGCTAAGCCGAAACAGAGTAAAACCAACAATCACCAAAAAAATAATAATCAGGGGCAAAAACTTTGTCCATGAGGCGTTTTGACCTATCGCCTCTTCGTGGCTGTGTCCTTCGTGCATCTTTCTCTTTTGACCCATAACCAAATTCATCCCGCACTCAGTGCAAATTCCAGGTTTCTCTTCTTGTATCTCAGGATGCATGGGGCAGGTATACATAAGTTTATTCTAAAAACGTGAATATCCACATTAAGAATATTCCAAAAAAGAATGTAAGGGACAGGAACAAAGCTTTCTTTGGTTCTCGTTCCTTTTTGAACTCGGGAATAAAGTCTGATGCCCCAATGTATAAAAAACTTCCTGCCGCAAATAGTAATACAAAGGGAATAAAGGAAACAAGGATTTCTTGAAACAAAAATCCTACGACTCCTCCAAGAATAACGGTTGTCGCAGAAAGAAAGTTCAGCAACAACGCTTTATGCTTTGAGAATCCAGCATACAAGAGCACCCCAAACTCAGCTATCTCTTGGGGTATCTCATGTAAAGCTATTGCAGCTGCTGTTATCAGCCCCAACTTTATATCCACCAAGAAAGCTGCAGCTAAGATAACGCCGTCAATAAAATTATGTGAAACGTCAGCTGAAAGACTTAGTATACCCAAGTCGCGAGGATTATGCTCATCTGTTCCTTCACCTCTATGGTGTAAATGGAGAAGTTTTTCTCCAATATAGAAAAACAAAAATCCACCAAGAAGAACCAAGAATCCATATTCTGGAAATCCCTCTTTTAAGACTTCGGGAAGAAGATGTAAGAATGCGGTTCCCAGCAATGCTCCAGCAGCCAAAGCAATAAGATAGAGGGAAATGCGTTGTAACAAGTGATCCTTTAAAAACAAAAAGAGGCTTCCTGAAAGCGCAAGCAGAGCAATGCCAAAGGTTGCAAGTAATGTAATAAAAAATGGATTCATTATATATATTAACAAGAAATCACCTGTTTGGCGATTCTTTGATTGTATCTATTACTTATTCTCTCGTTTTGATTTTGTGCGATCGGTTTCACGAAGATGCTTTTTTCTTAACCTTACACTTTCTGGCGTTATTTCTAGATATTCATCTTTAGCCATTATTTCAAGCCCCGTTTCAATGGTTATGGTTTGCGGAGGTGTAAGTTTAACAGCATCATCCGTAGCAGCAGCTCGCATGTTTGTTAATTGTTTTCCTTTAGTGGGATTTACTGTCATCTGCTCTCCTTTTGCTGTATTCCCAATTACCATACCTTCGTACACTTGAGTATTTGCATTAATATAGAGAGTACCTCTGGTTTGTAAATTATCTAACGAATAAGCCAATGTCTTGCCACTTGCCCCAGAAATCATAGATCCTACTTGGCGATGTGCAATTTCTCCTGCATATGGACGGTATCCAATAAATCGACTTGCTAAAATTCCATTTCCTTTCGTGTCTATGACAAATTGATTTCTATATCCAAACAAACCACGGCTTGGCCCTTCAAATTGCATAAAAGCCCGGCCATCCAAAATTTCCATATTCATCAATTGACCTCCACGTAAACTTAGTTTTTCAATAACCATTCCCTGAAACTCTTCTGGTACATCTGCTACAATTTCCTCAAAAGGCTCGTGTTTTGCCCCGTCAATCTCTTTTATAATAACCTGGGGCTGTGAAACCTGGAGCTCATACCCTTCTCTTCGCATATTTTCAATGAGAATTGCTATATGCAATTCCCCTCTTCCATACACAATAAATTGCTCGCTTGACTGTGTATCAAAATCTATTCTCAACCCAACATTTACCTCAAGTTCTTTTTTTAAACGTTCTCGTAATTGCCGACTCGTTACAAATTTTCCCTCGCGTCCAGCAAATGGAGAATCGTTTACCAAGAATGTAAGTTCAATGGTAGGCTCATCTATTGTGATTGCATCTAAAAGTTCTGCCTCTGGTGAATCAGAAATCGTGTCTCCAATATATACTTCGGACAATCCTGCAATAATAGCGATATCCCCTGCTGTAATTGAATCCACCTCAATGCGTGAAACTCCCTCAAACAAAAACAGCTTTGTTATTTTATACTTTAAACTCTCTCTTGATTGTTTCTTCACATACACACTGTCTCCCGTATGAATTTCTCCGCTATACACACGTACAATCCCGAGTCTTCCAAGAAAATTATCATACGCTAAATTAAATGGCTGTGCGTAAAATTGCTTGTCAGCATCTTTTGATGCTACAGGAACATACTCTAAAATCATATCCAAAAGAGGCGTCAGATCTTTTGAATCGTCAGTTATGTTGCGCTTTGCTAACCCTTCTCGCGCTATTGCATAGACCACTGGAAAATCTAACTGTTCCTCTGAAGCTCCCAGCTCCGAAAACAGCTCAAATACATCGCTGTGTATTTTTGTTGGATTAGCCCCTGGTTTATCAATCTTATTTATCACCAGAATTGGTTTTAATCCTAGCTCCAAAGACTTTTTTAATACAAAACGAGTTTGTGGCATTGGTCCTTCACCAGCATCTACCAGAAGCAATACCGAGTCAATGGAACGCAAAACCCGCTCTACCTCAGACCCAAAATCTGCGTGTCCTGGTGTATCTACAATATTTATCTTTGTGTCTTTATATATAATAGCTGCATTCTTTGAGTAAATAGTAATACCACGCTCCTGTTCGAGTGCGTTTGAGTCCATGCTTACTTCATTACTCGCTGCCCCTGTTTGGCGCAAAATAGCATCAGTAAGCGTGGTTTTCCCATGATCTACATGGGCAATAATAGCTATATTTCTAATTTCCATCTTTTATGCAATAAAAAACCTCCTTGATACTATAAGGAGATCGCGGTTGCTTCATAAATAAGCAAATTCGTAAGTAGTTTTCGCAATTTTGTCTCCTTCTTAATTGCCTTTACAATCTTTTGAATCTAACGCTCAAAATAATATCATATTTATTTCTTCGTGTCAAGAATAATACTTTCAATCAAATGCTCAAGCAAAAATCTCCTCCTTATCGGAAATTCAACTCTACCGTTTGCGTCCCCAACGCACTTGTTACATTGATATTAAAGCCGTAGGTAGGGCAATATGTAGCGTCACTAAGCATTATCCAGAATCCTATCCATATACCCTCCACATCCGTTCCAGTATCCAGTGCCAGAGCAACGAAAATAGATTGATCATCTGGAATGGCCATACCCGTTACAGAAGTAATAGGATTCTCCTCTGTACCCACTGCGGTTATGGTTACATCCTGAGAGTTGCCCTGAGACACATACATCGGACTAAAAGTTGCCTGGGTCACCACAGGAGAACTCTGCATGCCGATATTGTATGTTTGATGACCTGTCATTCCCGGATTGTTATCGGTAAGAGGACACTAAGCCGTAGGCACAGGTGTAGCTGTGGGTGGCGGAACCGGAGTTGCTGTTGGAA
>CAJXJI010000027.1 GCA_913054235.1 uncultured bacterium | reverse complement strand
GGGAAGATGCTCCAGCGTACTTTGAACTTCCTACAGATAGAGTGGGAGATATTGTGCTTGAAGTAACTCCCGGGTATACATGGTGGGAAGAGGTTACAGCTGATTTTAGTGTATTTACCGAGCCTCTAACTTCTGGGTATAAGCAAGCAGTAAACGCAAAAACAACAAAGGGAATGTGGACCCCATTCCTTATTATGGGACCTGGGGTTAAAGCAGGCCAAGAGTTAAAGGAGCCGATAAGTCATGTTGATCAATTGCCTACCATTCTTAAGCTTCTCAACGTAGATATACCTTCATACGTGCAGGGCAGAGTGCTTAGTGAAATACTGAAGTAATCCTCTATTTGCTGTATAAAGGAACTGAAAGAAGAGCATAAGCTAGAAGAGCGAAAGATAGTAAGTGAATTTGAAATTTCGGAGTATTAATACTAAAATAGCATGGGGAAAATTGTTTTTGTTATAAAAAAATACGTCACAAGGGCAAGCGTTTTAGCAATTACGCTCGCTATAGGTTTGAGTATTTTTTTATTGAGTCCTGCTCAAGCTCCTATGCGCTGTAGTAATTGCAATGTTATTCTTATATCCATAGATACACTTGGCGCAAAGCATTTGGGATTATATGGATATGACGTTCCAGCCAGTCCTTTTCTCGATGAAATTTCCAAAGAAAGAGGCATTGTTTTTGACAATGCTATATCGCAAGCTCCATGGACACTACCTTCACATGCGGCAATGCTTACCTCGCGGTACCCTGCGGAACTGAATATATGGACGCCAATCGATGCCTTAGCCAAGGAGGTAAAAACAATTGCCGAAGTCTTAAAAGAAAACGGCCTCATCACGCAAGCGTTTTCCTATGGAGCGTTTGTGCAGCCGGAATGGGGCTTTGATCAAGGATTTGATGGCTTTTCTGGAAGCCTATCGCAAAACGACTGGGATGATGTCCCACTTATTTTTGAAAACTCTATTGAATGGATTCAAGAAAACCATAGAGAGCAGTTTTTTTTATTTATACATTCATTTCATGTTCATGATCCATATACTCCCTCACCAGAGGCAGTTGAAAAAATTAGCGCAACAAAAATATCAGAAGTGTATATCAATGATATTGTAAAAGCAAATGTATCCCCAAGTGGGCCATCTGAGGAGATTTCAGCAGAATTTAGAAAAGCATATGATGGAGAGATTAGAGAGCTTGACGAGGCGCTTCGATATTTCTTTCAAGAACTCGATTTACTTGGCTTAACAGATAATACAGTTGTAATTTTTACCGCAGATCACGGGGAGGAATTTGGAGAACATGGAACATCTGGATTTCATATTGCTCTTTATAACGAAACAATCCACGTCCCTCTTATTATGTTTATACCCGGGACACAAGCACAAAGAGTACGCACGGTATCAGAAATACGAGCTCTCCCCCCTACAATTATTGACATCCTAAATCTTAATCAGGAGCCATTTTTTCAAGTTGAGTCATTACTTGTTGGCGTAATGGAAGAAGACCTGGAAAAGGTTGCTCTAACTACTACGGCACAAAAACGCGGAGAAGTTTTTAGTATAATAGAGGATGCCTATGCTAACATAGAGCAGTTTGGTAAAACAATTTTTCCAAAACCTCGGGAGAAGGAATGGGAAGGTCTATACAGTTCTTCTGCGAGATCGTATCGTTGGCATATTATTTTGAATTTTGATGGTACCTTTGAGTTATACGATCTTTTATCTGATTATTCAGAGCAAAACAATCTCTTTCCTTTGTGGGCAGAGCTTCCGTCAGAGGATCGAAGAGAAGCACTTATTGTTTTGCGCGCCTTGAGTGCTGATATCCCAATTCCTTGTGGTATATATTGTCCTTATCAGTATTTTAATGAAGAGTAAGATACAATTTATATTGGGTGCCATAACTTCTTTTATAGTAGTTGCAATATTGCTGTATTTTGCGGTGCTGTTGAGTAGCGAACAGACGAGGGAAAATTTAGGTAATCGTTTTTTATGTTCGGGTCAGCCATGCAACGTGATCTTTATTTTAGCAGACACTCTTGGAGCAAAGCATATGGGTCTATATGGTTTTGAGCGCGATACCACTCCCTTTATTGATAAATTCTTCGGAGAACAAGGGATTGTATTTCTTAATGCCTGGAGTAATTCAACCTGGACATTACCTTCGTTTGCGTCATTTTACATATCGCAATATCCTTCATCAATTACAGTAGGAGAGATTCTTAAGCCCAAGACCATATCTTTTATTGATGTATTACGCGAGGCAGGAATCCGTATAAGAGCATTTACACCCTTGGTCCCAGATGTGGAAGGGATATGCGATCCTATATGCTTAGCTGCAACTGGAAGATTCAAACTAGACGAAATCATCAGGAGCAAAGATGATTTACAGTTTTTGGACGTAGTTCAATGGGTTCAAGATCAGAAACAAGACTCTCTCTTAAGCAAGGAACCATTTTTTCTATTTGTGCATAATTTTATAGTACATTCTCCCTATAACCCTCCAGAATCATACAGAACACTTTTTGATGCACCGCTAACATATCCTGGCTCTGTCACCGGTGGTGATTTATGGTTAAGTAACACTGGCAAAGAAAATATTAACCCCCAAGAGGTAGAAAGGTTTCAACGCCAATATGATCAAGAGCTACGCTACTTCGATGACCTTCTTAAGGACTTTTTTGAACAATTACCCCAAGAAGTTCTTAATACAAGTATCATAATTCTTTCCGCAGATCACGGTGAAGCATTTGGTGAACACGGAAGAGTGGGGCATGGCGGATCTCCATATCAAGAAGAGCTGCACGTACCTCTTCTTATGAAAATACCTCAAACACAGCCTCGCATTATCTCTCAGCCCGTATCTTTACTTGATATTGCACCTACAATATTAGGGATGTTTAACTTAAATTCTCCAGAAAGTTTTCTTGGCAAGAGTCTTGTTTCTCCTGTAAAAGATATAGATATTCCAAAAATGATAGTTCGTGCTGAAACAACGAGGGGTGGGCCTTTGCTGGCAGATTTTCAAAATCTTGATTCGACAAACTCAATTATAACAAACCAAGAAATTGCTGTTCGTCTTGGAAAGTGGAAACTTATCAAGAAATTAGAAGAGATACTAGAGGTTTATAATCTTGATATCGATCCGGGAGAACAAAGGAACCTTATCTTGCAATGGAGTAGCCTTACAAAGATTGAGCAATCGGCGATCCTTCCTCTTTTTCATGAGCTCGGTTTAGGACTACCCGTACCCTAGCTAGAGAGGTTCGTATTCAATGTCATGGATGATGCATTTTGCCGTAAACATGTATAATGAGTTTGGAATGTTTTCAGATTACTTTCCCTATATAGATTACTTATCTGCCAAAACAGTTACCCATTCTTTTTTTGGAAAGAAGCTATAGCACGTAAAAGCGAGTTTTCCATGCAGATATTGTAAATGTTTTTCTTGTGTTGGTTGCTTAATACTAGATCAACTCTTGTTTGGGACACTAGCCCAGCCTTTTGTATAAGGGGTGCATAGTTTAAAGAGTACTCCACAGCATTACGTTGTGGGGTACTTTTGCGAGGATGAGAATTTGTTTAGAAAATCTCGCTTGGTAATACATTTTATGGCTATACATCTGTTTCTTTGTTTGTCTAAATAGGATATAATAACTGAATATTTCAAGAAGTATGATAGAGCTTTTACAAAAAGTTAAAGATAGAATGCTAGATACATTTTTTCCTGCTTTTTGTGTGGGCTGTGGGAGAAATGGAAACTATATTTGTGAACGCTGTACGTTGTTTTTAAGTGAAGCTGAGCCCATATGCCCAAGGTGTTATCAAATGAAAGATATATGGGAAAGCTTGTGAGCTTTATTATTAAAGCAAGTATCTATCTTACTGTATTTTTAGTTCCCTTAGTATGGAGTCCATGGACTTTTGAGTCTTTTGAATTTCCAAAGCAGTATGTGTTGATATTTTTAGTGCTGTTGGGTGGTTTAGCTTGGCTTATAAAAATGATTCTGGTGGACCGAGAAATCCACTTTAAAAGGACTCCGCTCGATGTCCCTATTTTTTTATTTGTTTTAATTGCAGCTCTTTCATGTCTTTTTTCAGCTGATCTATGGTCTTCTTTATTTGGGTATTATGGCAGATTCTCTGATGGACTTTTTGGCATACTTGCTGCTATAGGATTGTACGTTCTGATTATTAACAATATTACAAGACCTAGCTTTTTGGTGCGTCCTTTTCTTCTTTCCAGTATGCTTGTTGTGATAACAGGGTACCTCTTTTTGTTTGAAGTGATTCAGCAATTTCCCTTACTTATGTCTTTTGCTTCGCAAATGCAAATAAGTCCCATAGCTAAAACCCCAGAGGGGCTTTTAATATTTTTAGCTTTTCTCGTATCTTTTCTTGCTCTTCTTTCGCTGCGTTCTGAGATAAAGCAATTGCCGTCGGCAAGAAATTTTGTTCTATTGTTTTTTGCCTTCGGTGCTCTTTTAATTGGAGATATGAGCGAAGCCTGGATTGTATTGATGTTTGGCTTGGTGCTAGTGCTTCTTTTTGGCTTGTTTCAGCGAAATGTAGGTGAGGAAGGCATAAAGTTAAGACGCTTGTGGCTTCCTGCAATTCTTTTGCTCTTGAGTGTTATTTCCTTTTTTTCTGCAAC
>CAJXJI010000026.1 GCA_913054235.1 uncultured bacterium | reverse complement strand
GGCTTAGTTTTTTCTTCCAATTATTCTTCTCCATATTCATCTAATAGTTTTTTTATTAAAAACGCAACGCACCTTCTCGTGCTCGCAATACTTCCTCAAAAGAAAGTTTAAATCCATTTGCCCCTTTATACATAAGTTGCTGCACATTTTGAACATGATTCAACCCTAGCGTATGCCCTACTTCATGAGCCAAGGCCCTAAAGTCATAAACCGTAGTATAGTCTGCTACAGCAACACTTAAAAACCCTCCAAATGCAAGACCATTAATGCCTCGCAATTTTTCTGTTAAAAACACATTGATAGAAGATCTATCATACTCTTCAATTCCAGCGAGAAATACGCCAGTTGCATCTAAGAGGAGAGCTATTTCTTCATCACTTTTCTCTATTTCTTGAATACCTCTAATTTCAAGTTCAATATTTGCTTGTTTCCAAATTTGTGAGGCTTTCTGAACTAAATCTTCCACATTCTCTTTTGTACGTTTGGAGCCATTCCCCTCATCATTCCTAAGGATGAATATTGAAAGAGGAACAAGAATTTCCCTTTCATCTATAACACTCGCCACTGACTCTTGGCGTGCTTCAGGAGGAGTCCTTTGATAAAGAAAGTACTGACTAAAGCCTGAAAGGTATATAAAACCCCAAAGAATTAAAAGTACAACCGCCCCTCTTGCTATTCTGGCAAAAACACTGGGCTTTTGAATCTCTTCTTCCTCTTCGTTAAATTTTTCTTCAATCATTTTTGAAATCTTCTTGAACCTGAATTGGTCCTTTTAACTGATCTTTTGCTATTAAATACCCAGTAGAAAAGGAAATAAAGGAGATTAAGATAACTCCAATAACCAAGACAATGTCTTTTTGGTATATTTTGACAAATTCTTGAACTTTTGTTAGTATTACCATATGTCAACAACGAAATCAGCTGGATCAACGCGCCTTGGGCGAGATTCGCAGCCAAAGTATCTTGGAATAAAACTGTTTGCCGGCGAAAAAGCCAAGGCAGGGCAGATTTTGGTTCGCCAGCGTGGTACCAAGCTCTTTGCAGGCACAAACGTTGGGATGGGGAAAGATAACACTCTCTTTGCTCTAAAAGAAGGTATAGTGCAGTTTTCTACTAAGAGAAAACAGGCATTTGATCGATCTCAAAGAATCGTCAAGATAGTGCACATTACCTAGTTGCAGCTCGCATAAACTCTACAAATAAAGGATGGGGCTCCAAAGGCCTTGATTTTAATTCTGGATGAAACTGAGTTCCCAGGAAAAAGGGATGATTGGGGAGCTCTCCTATCTCTATTAAGTCACGTTCTTTGTTTATCCCAGAAAACACCATACCTTTTTTCTCCAGCCTCTCTTTGTATTCATTTTGTATCTCGTAGCGATGCCTATGTCTTTCTGAAATTTCGCTTCGCTTATACGCCTGGTATGCTTTACTTCCATTCATAAGAGTACATTGATACGCGCCCAATCGCATAGTACCTCCATACTTCTTTTCTTTTAACAGAACTTTTTGGTCTGGCAGAACATCAATAACAAGATCTCCCTTTGTGGTAAACTCAGCAGAGTTTGCTTTTTTTATACCCGCAACATTTCTTGCAAATTCAATAACCGCAAGTTGTAACCCAAGACACAAGCCAAAGAAAGGGATTTTTTGTTTACGGCAAAATTCAATTGCCTTTATCTTTCCTTCGCTTCCCCTATTTCCAAATCCCCCGGGGATAATAATCCCATCAAACTCCTTTAACTCTGCTGTTTCTTTGGGATTCTTTTCATATTTTTCTGCTGCGAGCCAGGTAATCTCAGGCTTGTAATTCTCTTGCCATGCAGCATGTTTTATAGCTTCAATAACAGAGAGATAGGAATCCATTAGGGTAAAGTCTCCTATTTTAAAGTACTTTCCTACAATCCCTATCTTTACGGTCTTTTTTAAGGAATGGATCTTTTGAACCAAAGCTCTCCATTCTTGCATATCTTGCTTCTTATCTTTTAGTCCAAACTTTTCTAGTATCTTCTTCCCTACATCTTCCTTTTCAAAGTTTACAGGAATTTCATAGATAGACTTCACATCAGGAGCTGAAATAACATAATCTACTGGAACATTGCAAGACAGGGAAATCTTTTGCTTTCTTATCTTATCTACCGGAAGCTCGGAGCGCGCAATAATCATGTCTGGTTGGATGCCTGCTGCATTGAGAGTTCGAACAGCAGTTTGCGTGGGCTTGGTCTTTTGCTCCCCAATGTTTGATGGAATAGGAAGATAACTTACCATCACAAAAAAAACTTGATTTTGGTTACTTGCCTGCATCATACGCGCTGCCTCCAAAAAGAGCATATTTTGATATTCTCCCACCGTGCCTCCTATCTCAATTAAGACAAAGTTTGCTTTGTCTTGCTTCCCTGTAACCTTAATACGTGAAATAACTTCTTGAGGGATATGAGGAACTACTTCCACACATTTCCCTTTATACTCCAAATTACGCTCCCTCTTAATGACAGAGTCATATACCTGCCCTGTGGTCATGTAGTTAACTTTGGAAAAAGACCTTCCCAAAAAGCGCTCATAGTTTCCTAGGTCTTGATCTGACTCGGTTCCATCATCGGTCACAAAAATCTCCCCGTGTTCTAGGGGATTCATAGTTCCTGCGTCAACATTAATGTAAGGATCAATCTTTACTGCAGAGACAGCAAAACCCTTACTCAAAAGAATCTTCCCCAAAGAGGCACAAGCCACGCCCTTGCCAACGCCGGACATGACACCTCCTACAATAAAAATATAGCGGGTCATACACTAAAAAATCTAACAAAATATCCCTTGCGCATAAGATATTTTGCGCTCGGGGAACTAACAGAAGTGCTACTTACTTTCTTCTGTGATAATTATTTTAATTTCAGCTTCTAAGTTATGCTCAAAGCTCAACTTTACTGGAAATTCTCCAATTTCTTTTAGAGGTTCTTCTAATTTTATCTGGGACTTCTTAACAGCATATCCCATCTCTTTTAATCTATCGGCAATCTTTTGTGTATTTACCGCTTCAAACAACTGTCCTTCATCTCCCACCTTCATTGAAAGCTGTACCTCCATATCATCTAATTGAGCTGCCATTTCTTGAAATTTCACGAGACTCTCTTCTGCTACCTTTTCTTGAAGCTCCTTTTGCATTTCCGCCCATTCCAAAGCTTCCTTGGTTGCAGGCTTTACTAAGCCTTCGGGAATAAGGTGATTCTGGGCGTGACCATCTGCCACGTCCTTTACCTCAAATTTTTTACCTAATTTTTCAACGTCTTGTAACAATAGTACTTTCATAACAATATCTTCTCACAAATCTCTTATTAATTCAAGAGCCTTGTCAAGTTGAGGGTCCAGTTCATTGTCAAAATCCTCTGCAGTCATTTCTACCTCTACATCAACCTCCAAGCCAACATCGCTAATATGATCTCCGTTAGGAGTAAGCCAATTTGCCACGGTAACCTTCAGTGAAGAGTCTCCGGGAAGATTTTGCAACTCTTGTACAGACCCTTTTCCAAAGGATTTTTCCCCTACCAACTTAACTCCCTTATGATCTCGCAAAGCTCCAGCTAAAATCTCTGAAGCTGATGCTGATCCTTGATTCATTAAAATAATTAAAGGATAATCCCCTAGGCGACCATTCCCTCGTGCCTTATATATAACCTCCTCTCCCTCCACACCAAAGTCCTCAGTCACCACAACCTGATCCTTTGTGAGGAACCATCCTGCAATATCTACTGAAACCTCCAGAAATCCTCCAGGATTACCTCTCAGGTCTAGAATAATACGCTCGACTGAAGAAGCAAGTATTTTATTTGCTGCCTCTTTGAAAGCTCGGATAGCTGGCTCTGAAAAATGGAAAAGTTGAATGTATGCAATATCATCCTCAAGAATTTCCCACTTCAAAGAAGATATTTTAATAACATCTCTTACAATAGGAAAGTCTTTGGTTTCAGACCAATCTTCATGAAGAATAGAAAGAATCACCTCGGTTCCCTTGGGGCCACGAATCAAGGAAACTGCTTCATTTAAACTAAGATTCCGAGCAAAAGTATCATCTATTTGAATAATAATATCTCCTGGGCGCAGTCCTGCTGCCTTAGCCGGAGTCCCTTCCAAGGGAGAGATAACCTGAAGTTGACGGTTTCGAATACCAATCTCCATGCCTACTCCTTCAAAAGAACCTGAAATATTATCTTGGAACTGCTTACTTTCTTCTGGGTCCATAAACACTGTATATGGGTCTCCCAAGCTATTTACCATGCCAGAAATAGCTCCAAATATCATATTTTGATAATCAAGAGAGTCTTTATTGGCATGCTTCTCTTGAATGATAGCCCACGCATCCCAGAACAAAGAAAAATCTGCTCCTTCGGGTTGGCCAACCTGAATATTTTGTACTCCTTCAATAGGAACTATTCTTGCTTCAGATTTTCCTATGGAAAACCCATAAAAATACGCTCCAAGAGCCAGGGCTGCAATAAAAAAAAGAGTTACCAGTTTTCCTGTGCCTTTTATCATACAACCAAGTATATCACTTAGAGAATTTACCTGCAACTTGTATACGTACCCCAATTAAACGCACAGGTTTTAAATTTTCTGTTAGAAACCTAAGCAAAAGTCGCATAGATTCTTTTTTAAGCACCTTACCCTCTTTTGAAACTTTTTTTAGTGTTTTAGATTTAGTATGTGTTTCAAATCCATGGAAACGACACACCACAGTTATGATCTTAAAAGAAAGCTCTTGCTCTTGAAGTTCTTTTTGAATGCCCAGAATAAGCTCGTAAAACACTGAAAATATCTCTTCTGAATCTCTAGTATCTTTCGCGAACGTATGCTCTTTACCAATAGACTTTATTTCTCCATTCACAACGATGGGAGTTTCATCAATTCCTCGAACTTTATCGTACAGGGCATCTCCCGCAACTCCCATAAGATCTATTAATTCTTCTCTTGTAGCCTTTTTTACATCTTCTACCTTAAGCTCTCTTTTTTTAAAAAACTTCTCCAAGACAATTGCTGTCTTAGGACCCACTCCTGGAATTTCTTGAATCTTTAACAAAAAAAGAAATTGATCTATTTTATCTTTCTCCACAACAAGAACTCCATTCGGCTTTGCTTTTTTGCACGCCATCTTTGCCACCATCTTATTTTCAGCTATTCCACAAGAAGCTGTAAGCTGTTCTTTTTTGAAAATATCCTTTCGTATTCTCTCAGCTAACTTTTCTGCTTTTATATAACTTCCTGTGAAACTTAAGTCTACATATGCTTCATCTTGTGAAACTTGCTCCAGTATTGTGGCATGATTCCTTATTATCTCCATAATATTGTCTGATACTTTTGAATACAGAGCGCCATTCACAGGAAGAAACACGGCTTGCGAACATAATCTCCAAGCTTGAGATATCGGCATTGCAGAATGAATACCATACTCTCTTGCCTTATAGTTACAAGTAGATACCACCCCCCTGCCTTTTCCTTCTTTGGGATCTGCTCCCACCACAACAGGCCTTCCTTTAAAGCGTGGGTTCTCCCGCTCTTCTATCATGGCAAAGAAGGCATCCATATCTAAGAGTAAAACAATGCG
>CAJXJI010000025.1 GCA_913054235.1 uncultured bacterium | reverse complement strand
CGCAACAGTACCAAGGTTATCCAATTCGGTTGTTGCTCCCGATCCTCCACCAGCAAGGCTAGCCCATGCACTGGCTCCGTATCCTTCAAACGTGCTGCTGGTTGTGTTGTAGCGCAACATTCCTGTGGCTGGAGTGCTTGGCCTTTGCACCGTGGTGCCAACGGGAATACGTATGGCATCGGTTGCAGAAATGTCGAGCTTCACCGTAGGGGTGGCTGTGCCAATGCCAACGTTTCCTATATCATCAATAACAAAAGGGGTGGGATCGGCAGATGCTGACTCATCTTCTACAAGAAACGCATTTCCTGTTCCCAGGTTGGTAATAACAAATGCACTACCGCTTGAGGTTACAGGAATCTGCACACTAGAACCGTCTCCGGTTATGGTAAGGGTATCTTCAAAGGTACTAGAAGAAGCAAAGGTGGTAGTAGCATTCACGCTTAAAGAATCATTTGACGTACTTCCCAGCACTGTGCTTTCTCCGGTTGAAAATACCCTCCCTACAGAAAGGTCAGATGCAACACCCAAGGAAGTAAAGCTACCTGCACCTTGAAACACATTGGAACCCTGGAAGTAAACCGTAGCACTTGGTTGTGGAGTTGAAATATACTGAGTGTTGGTAATGTCGGTCACACCAGGAGCACCTTCAGCTCCTGCTGGTCCTATAGGACCTGGTGTTCCAGCAAAACCCTGTGCTCCTTGCAGCCCCGTTGCTCCTTTTGGTCCTGCAATTCCTCCCAATTTTTTTATTTCTTCAAGCTCTGCCTGTAGTACTTCAACCCCTAGAGATGACACACCGTCTTTTGCAACCGGAGAAATCCACGGAGCAACAGCAAACTTTGCCGATTGACGCACTACACCTTTTGTACCTTCCCAGCCTCTCAACACCGTATCACTTGCAATCTTATTAAGAGACGTATATCCCCTCATCACGGTGTTTGAAAATTGTTGTACACCAGAAACAACAGGCCTTAAACCTTGGGTGGCAATCTGTAGAATTGACTGCAGAGACGCCTGCATTCCTACGATACCCCCATCCACGCCCTGAAGATTTGAGGTTATGCTTTGTCCCAGTTCCTGTACTCTTTGTGCACCTTTACTTAAACTTTGAAAATCCAAGATCAATTCTTCCTCTAACCATATATTTGAAGTCGAGTCGTCGTTAAGTGTATCTTTTGGGAAATTTACAACTCCCTGGCGCAACCAGTCTATATATTCTCCAGCAAAATCCTCGGCAGCAGCAGGTGTATACACTCCATACACAAATCCTTCACCAAAATTTTGAACCAATGTATTTAATTTTTTTGTCACATTCAAAGAACTAGAACTAAACCCTTTCTGAGCATTACTTGCTACGAACGTAGACCCCTCTCCCAGGTCTTGTACAAAAGTATTAAGAGCAATCACATTTTCTCTTGAGCCACCATAAAACCCATCTGCAAATTGATTAACTTGAGCATTGAAATTTCTTGCTATTTTTTTTGCTCTCGTATCAAATCCATTCCCCATGTCTTGTACAAAAGTATTAAGAGTAATCACATTTTCTCTTGAGCCACCATCAAACCCATCTGCAAATTGATTAACTTGAGCATTGAAATTTCTTGCTATTTTTTTTGCGCTCGTATCAAATCCATTCCCCATGTCTTGCACACTTCCTGCAAGCTCACGACCCAATTGATACCAACCGTCCTTTCCAAACGCAACACCAAAAGATAGCAGCAGCAATAGCGTAGCTACTCCAACGCCAAAGCCCAAAGCGGTAAACAGATTTGGCTTTCGACGAATAGAAAACACCCCGTGCTCACCACGAGATATATCCATCGGCTCTTCTTCGTAGAATAGTTCTGCGGGAAGGTTTTCTGGGGGAGCTACTTCCTTGTGAATACCATTTCCATTTTTGTACTCCTCTGCCTTGCCAATATACTCATTAAGCCATTCTTTTGTTGTTACCCAATTTCTCCCAATTTTGGTGGCCTGTAATTTTCCCTGACGTGCGCGTAAACTCAAATACATTTGCGAATAATCGCAAAGCTCTGATGCTTTTTTAAGGGATAGATATTCAGCCTGTGAATTGCTCTTGTGCATAACCTGTGTGTTATCTTGGGGAAAAAGAGTGCAAAGATCTCAGTTTGACAAATACAAAAAATTCTCTACACTGAAATAAACAAAACCCACTGAGAATTCTTTTTGCTGCCAAGCGGAAGGAAATTATCGGGGGTTTTGTTTTTTGTACAAAACTTTTAAAAAATGGATTATACATGACTATATTATCGCTAAAATAAAAACCCTCGTCAAGGGTAAATATGTGGATAACCAACACGTATCGGTTAGTGAGTTTTAATACTCAAAAGAACTCCTAGTCCAGCATACATAGCAAGTAGTGAAGAGCCTCCATAACTTACCAACGGTAAGGATAACCCGATGATGGGTAGTAAGCCAAGATTCATACCTACGTTCACAAAGAACTGGGCTATGAATAAAGTGGCAAAACCAGCAACAAAGAGCCTAGGGAAGTTACTTTGTGCCTTTATCCCGATTTTAAACATTCTGTATAGCAAAATTATGAATAAACTAAGTAGTAAAGTCACTCCAAGTAGCCCAAATTCCTCTGCTGTTGCAGCAAAGATAAAATCGGTTTGTGGTTCAGATAGAAACCCATACTGTGTTTGAGTGCCCTGGCCTATACCTTGGCCAAACATGCCTCCATTCCCAATAGCAACCTTGGATTGAGCCTGACTCCATCCAATGCCCAAAGGATCCAACTCTGGCTCAAGAAAGCTAATAATCCGCCCTTTTTGATAGTCTTGAAGTAAAACACCCCAGCCAAATGAGAATACAACGGCCCCAATCATAAGCAAGACAAGAAAATGACGAAGCTTGATACCGGAAACAAGAAGTAAAACAATCCAAAGTATTGCTAATAGTGATGCTGAGCCCAAATCTGGCTGGAGGAATATTAGGAGTATGGGAATACCAAAATAGAGACCCGATAGTAGTATATGTCGTATCCGATACATTTCAATGTGTCTTAGAGAGAAATACTTTGCCATAAGTACAAGCAGTACAATCTTTATATACTCAATAGGGTCTATGGATATATTCCCAAGCTTATACCAACTTTTTATTCCCCTTATTTCTGGAGCTAAGATAAAAAGCCCAGCTAGAGCAATAACCCCTATAATCCACAGGATAAAGAGGAAATAAGGGTCATTTCGTACGAGTCGCCAATCAAAGTATGAAATACCTAGCATAAGCACTATTCCCATAAGTAGGAAGACTATTTGCTTTTGAAAATTACCAAAATCTTCAAGTCCTATTGAGGAACTATACAAAGAAACTAAACCAAAAACAGACAAAAGTATTGCGATTCCAGCAATACCCCAATCAATATTACGAAGATGAAGAAAAAATGCACGCATAGAATTACCTATTTTTTCAGTGGAATTTTTGGATTCAGACTTATCTAAAATTGTTCCCAGAGTTTGTTTGAAACTAGGATATGATTTTTATTTACAGTCCGCTTTTTAAACATTGTACGAATATCCTAGTTTTAAACATATTGCGCCGGAGATTAAACGTTTAAAATTAGGAAAGATGGTTAAAGGCTAAGCTCAGATCTAAGCACCATCGAAAAATAGGCTCCTTCCTTCTTCGTTTAAATCCTTTACATATGAAGTGTAATCCTCTCTATCAACAAAGAATTCTGGGCTCAATATCTTTAAAAGAGTAGCCCTACTCTCCTGGGAGAGTAAATGAGAGGTCCTAGTTCCAAAAAGGTCAGGAAAGCTTGAATAGGGGTATATAAGAAGATCCTCATTCTTATAGCGATCAAGTATCCTCTTTATATTAATATACTTCACTACGCTCTCCAGTTGCTTTGGGTTTACAATAGGAGCAGCTTTAAAGCGCCCTTCAAATAAAGTGCCAGTTCTCTTGTTTTTAAGATTGTAGTACTTGGCAAAACCTAAGTTAAGCTTTTGCATATACAGAGGAATTCCCTCCTTTTTTGCTGGAACTAATCCTAAGTTATAACGATCCTTATCAAGAATAAAACTAAACAAATGCACTAAAGGATCGTGCTCCTGTATAACATAACCCTTTGGAATTTCTTCTCCTTGTAGGATAGCGTTTGATATCTGGAAAATATCCTTTCGGTATAGGTTAATAACGGGTTTCCCAATGTTTGCAGCATACATTTGAAATACAAATCGGGCTCGATCCTCTTCATGATCAAAAATCTCTCTTCCCTCTACTGCCTTTCCCAGAATATGATATGGACGTATTTTTTCTGTAAGTATCTCTTTTCTTTTTGGCATTATAGGTTCCCAGGATTACCTAGATAATATGTTTAAACTAAGTTTAGAATAGCAGGAAAACAAAAAAACGCCAATAGGCGTTATACCCTCCTGGAGCTTTAATTGCTATGTTAATAAACGAAGAAACTGCTCCTCGCTAAGAGTCTGTATTCCCATTTTCTTTGCCTTCACTAATTTAGAACCTGGGTTTTCGCCTACAACAACATAATCAATATTCCTTGAGACCGATTCTGAAATATTTCCTCCAAACTGACGTATTCTTTCTTTTGCTTCAGTTCTACTAATAGCAGGGAGAGTACCAGTAACAACAAAGGTCTTGCCCGATATTAAACTATTACTTTTAAAGGAGGTCTTAGAAGAATGTTGAATTTTTACTCCTACTTTAAAAAGTTTTTTAATAATCCTTTGATTTGTCTTATTTTTAAACCAATCCTCAATACTTTGAGCTACAACGCCTCCTACATCCGAGATCTTTTCAAGCTCCTCCATACTTGCTTTTCTAAGCTTATTTATGCTTAGAAAATGACTAGCTAAATCAATGGCAGTTTCCTCTCCAACATGACGTATTCCTAGGGCATACAAGAATCGAGACAAAGATACTTCTTTTGCTTGTTTGATAGCCGATACGGTCTTTTTAGCAGCTTTTTCAGCAAATTTTTCAAGGGGAATAAGGTCTCCTTCGGTAAGTTCAAATATGTCAGAAGGTTCCGACAAAAGATGTTCTTCTACTAACTTATCAATGATTCTGGGACCAAGACCAACAATATCAAATGCTTTCTTTGATACAAAGTGATAGAGATTTTCTCTCTTTTGAGCTAAACACTCTCTATTCGGACACCTCCAAATTACTTCTCCCTTTGGCCGTACCAATTTTACACTGCATACTGGACAATATTTTGGGATAGAAATACTCCTTTCGGTTCCATTTCTAAGATCGCTAAGTACTTTTATAACAAATGGAATAACATCTCCTGCTCGCTCTATAACTACAGTATCCCCGATTTTAACCCCCAAACGCTTGATTTCATCTGCATTATGTAAGCTTGCGCGAGAAATCGTAACTCCAGCAAGCGAAATAGGGCTTAAAACCGCAACTGGTGTTATTGCTCCTGTCCTCCCAACTTGAAATTTTACACCCACAATCCTAGTGGTTGTTTGCGACCCTGCAAACTTTAAAGCCCGAATAGCTCGTGGACTCTTTCCCGCAACCCCAAGACTCTGAAATATCACGTTATCATTCACGCTTACAACTACCCCATCAATATGGAATAAAAGAGAATCACGTTTTTTTTCCATACCTCTCCAATAC
>CAJXJI010000024.1 GCA_913054235.1 uncultured bacterium | reverse complement strand
TGGAGAGTACACAATGAGCGGGTGATGGGAATCGGACCCACGTAATCTGGTTGGAAACCAGAGGCACTACCATTGTGCTACACCCGCATCCGTTTTTTTTGTCGGGGTACTAGGAATCGAACCTAGACCACATGCTCCCAAAGCAAGCATACTACCACTATACGATACCCCGTTTAAGCGCAATCTTTTATATCATATTTACTCAAATTTTTCAATGTATGATATACTATATAAATGGATTTAGTGCTTCCCAAAATGATGGGAGTTGAAGTGTTAGAGCAACTTCGAGGAGATGAAAAAACAAAGGATATTCCTGTTATTGTGCTGACCAATTCAGAAGATACTCAGGATATTCAACGGGTAATGGATTTGGGAGCTACCACATACCTTGTAAAATCCAATTATGAACTTCAAGATGTGGTGAAAAGAATAAAAACAACGCTCGGAGAGAATGAAGGTTGAAAATCAACAACTTCAGGCTTTTCTCTTAGACTCTGGATTGGTTGAGAAGAAAACTTTAAAAGAAGCAAGCAAGGCAGCAGAAAAAGCAGGCAAACGTTTGGTTGATGTTTTAGTTG
This sequence comes from uncultured bacterium, assembly GCA_913054235.1. Lineage (GTDB taxonomy): Bacteria > Patescibacteriota > Minisyncoccia > Minisyncoccales > UBA10102 > 01-FULL-49-22b. The sequence continues at coordinate 5,377 of CAJXJI010000024.1, read as the reverse complement.
CAAAGGGATTGATATCGGAAGAGGAAGTTATCAAAATGGAAGCTTACATTTTGGGGATTCCTTTTGTGAATCTGGAAAAAGAAAAGATTGCTCCTGAGGTATTAAAAATTATCCCAGAGCCTATTGCAAGATCTCATAACATTGTGGCATTTCGAAAGTCCGGACAGAGCTTGGAGGTTGTAATGCTTGATCCAGAAGATCTTGGTACCATTGATTTTATTCGAAAGAAGTTAAACCTAAAAATCCTCCCTCGCTTAACTACTCCAGATTCCATGAAACAGGTTCTGTTTCAATATTCAAAGACCCTGGAGGCTGAGTTTGGAGACATTATTAAAAAAGAAGCAGGAGATATTAAAACAATGAAGGCGGGAGTAGAAGGGCCTGGTGTAAAGGAATTGGAAAAGGCAGCAGAAGACCTGCCTATTATTCGAATTGTGTATACTCTTTTAAGACATGCTATTTTACAGCGAGCATCTGATATCCATATTGAACCTGAAGAAAAAGAAGTAGTGGTGCGATATCGTATTGATGGAGTCTTGCGTGATGCAATGGTACTTCCTAAAACAGCAGCCTCTGGTATCGTGGCAAGAATTAAAGTACTCTCTTCTTTAAAATTGGATCAGCATTGGCTTCCTCAAGACGGGAGATTTAAGGTAGAAACTGAAGAATACAAATATTCCATTCGTGTTTCCATACTTCCTGTGTTTGATGGAGAAAAGATTGTTATGCGTTTTTTATCGGAAACTACAAAGGCCTTGAGCATGGAAGAACTGGGGTTACGAGGTTTGGCGCTCGAACATATTGAACATGCCCTAAAAAAACCTGTTGGTATGCTCTTGGTAACGGGACCTACAGGATCTGGAAAAACCACCACGCTATATTCTGCAATGGAAATTTTAAATACGCCTGAAGTAAATATTTCAACAGTGGAAGACCCAGTAGAATATCTCATGCCAAGGATAAACCAAATGCAGGTAAATTCTAAGATAGGATTGACGTTTGCTTCCGGATTACGCTCATTGCTGCGCCAAGACCCAGATATTATTATGATAGGCGAGATAAGAGATCAAGAAACTGCTGCGCTTGCAATCAATGCTGCCCTAACTGGGCACTTGGTACTTTCCACTCTGCACACGAATAGTGCGGCTGGAGCTATTCCTCGTTTTATTGAAATGGGAGGAGATCCTTTTCTTATTGCTTCAACTTTTAATATAATTGTTGCTCAGCGATTGATAAGAAAGCTTGCAGAAGAAAGAGAGGCGTATAAACTTTCTAAAAAGGATTTAAAGAACCTTGGTTCTTATTGTGATCTTGATGAACTCACGAAGCTACTGAAGCAAGAGAAAATTATGAGGGCAAACGATACTCTGTCCTCTATCACGTTTTATAAACCAAAACCCAGCAAAGAGGCAGAAGATGGATACAAAAGCAGGATTGGAATTTATGAAGTGCTTTTTGTGAGTGAATCTATAAAGGCCCTTATTGTACAAAAGACAACGGCGGACCAAATTCAAAAACAAGCCGAAACAGAAGGTATGGTAACTATGATTCAAGATGGGTTTTTAAAAGCAGCGCAGGGAATTACTTCTATTGAGGAAATATTGAGAGTTGTTTCTGAATAATGCCAACATATACATAAAAGGATATTGACCAAAGGCACTTTTTTTGGTATAATTTTAAAGATATTTTGTCCCCATGGCTCAATTGGATAGAGCGATTCCCTTCTAAGGAATAGGTTGCAGGTTCGAGTCCTGCTGGGGACACAGGAGAGTATGGTGGGCGTAGCTTAGCGGTTAAAGCGTCGCTCTGTGGCAGCGAAGACCGGGGGTTCGAATCCCCTCGCCCACCCCAATTTCTTCTAGTTCTTCTTGAAGTCCTTTTTTTGATTTTTTATTCATTGCATTTTGTTTAAGTATCTTTACTTTACTTAACATTTTGCCAAAAATCAAAAGATCGCCTTTGAGGCGATTTTTTGGTAGAGTAAATATATATAAAGGTCATAGATAACAATAACTTTTCTTTTTACATGTTAAATAAATTAGCATTTGCAAATTCACTTGCTCTTGTTGTGATTGGTTTTTATATCGTTCTCTATTTTATTGCTTCTTTTGCGCCAACTCTTTTTTCGCTCTTCTTCAATGCCCAGTTCTTTGGAGCCGATATAGCTTCTCTTATTCCTGAAGATTTTTCTCTTTTTAATTTTGCTGGAACACTCATTAGTATAACAATCATGAGTTGGGTTATGGGATATTTTTGGGCTTGGTTCTATAATAAGTTAGCAAAATAGGTTCTAACATCGTCCCATTAGGTAAAGCTAGGTTAAGCACAAAATCTTAATCTCCAAGAGCTTCTCTCGCATACCAGCCATATACATCCAGTCTTCTAAAGTTATAATAAGCTGTGGACTGGGACCTATCGTATTGACTTTCTATATTTATGGTGTAGTGTTTTTGATATAGAAAGTGGATAGGAGGGCATAAAATGTGGGAGTTGCAATATGGGTATGGTAACAAGGGTGCAGGCTCCTCTTTAGGCGTTATCCATAAAGAATTGGATTGCCCAAAGAGTCTTGATGCAGTAGAGAAGGCACGTTCTCTTGCGATTCAAGAATTAGAAAACGTGAAGGAAAGACTTGCTGAGTATAGCAAAGCTATACCAGGAAAGAGATACTTCAAAGACCCTAGCCTTGCATGGGTCGAACCTCTCAGTTGAACATGCAACGCTAAAGGGTTTTCCTGACCCTGAGTATAGATAATTCCAAAGAGATGTGATATTGTTTTATTGTGTAAAATTGAGGTAGGAGGTGATTAATGCCTACGCAAAAAGACCCATTACACGTCGTAATGACGAATGTGCTAAGGGACCTAACGGACCGTCTAGAAAAGCCCGCTAAGGACAAATCTTATCCTGGGCTCTACGGAGATGTGCTCTCAATGTTGGATGTCATCTGCACGATTGCTGAGAATGGGAAAATTCCTGCTGAAGGGAGTGAGGAGCTTGTTCAAGCCCTTGAAAATGCCACGAAAGCGTTTCGAGATAGACTCGGACTTCGCTGTGACGCAGTTATAGCAAGTATTCGAGCTCAAGCGGAAGCAGAAGAAGAGGCGGAAACAGAGGTAGCTACTCCTGCTACGTAAAGAGCCGACCAACGTGGTTGATTCTAATGTGCCAGTTGTCCTGTAGGATGACCGGCACATTATTATTTTACATAAAACAGGCTCTAATATTTTTGTATAGGTGACCTTTAACAAAAAAACTCGCATAGTGCTTGAAGGAAATTAAGTAATCCTTAACTTCGTTTAAGAGATATGATATGGTGGTGGAATGGACAATGAATTCATTACTATAGGTGAAGCAGCACAACTTTTAAAGCAGGCAGATAGCGTTGTGATGCGTTTAATTAAGGAGGCCTTGTTGGCAGGTGTTGAGAAAGAAGACATTATAAAGGCTGAGATGCGACAAGGGCGCATGATGTATTTGGTGAGTAGGACTTTTCTAGTTGAGGAAGTTAAAAAAGAAAAGGAAATTCCTTTTAAAAAAGAATCTGTGCAAGAATATCATCATGAAGAAAAAGAACAATCTTCAGATTTGCTTTTGACAAAAGATGATATGATTACAACTTTGCAAAAGGTGATAGATACAAAAGACCATCAGATTGAAGACTTAAGTGGGAAAATAGATCAACTTATTGAGCGAGATCACGAAACTAATATTCTAATGAAAGGACTGCAAGACCAATTATTTTTATTGAAAGAAGGAAATCCAACGAAGGAAAAAAAGGGAAAAAAGAAATAAAAAAAAAGAACCCCTTAAGGGCTCTTTTTATTTTTACTCTTGTTCTTCTCAATCGTCCTCCTCATCCTTATCCTTCTCTTCATCGTCTGTATCTTCGGAGGGATTGTCTCCTGGTTCCTGTGTAAGAATTTCTGGACTTTCATCATCCTCAAATAAGAGAAACTGGTTGGTGAGTTCTTCGTCTATCAACATATTTTTCGTTAAAATAAATGTAAATAAGAAAAGTGGTTTTTCTTGACCTTTCCTTTAGTATAAATATTATTATTTACCCTAAAAACTTTGTCAATTGAGGTTGTGCACAGGGGAGCGAAGATTGCAAAAAGGAGCATTTTGTGCTATAAAAAGAAGGTGAAATTAACGTATCTGCGCCCTAGAGAACCTGGATTTTTGTACGTGAAATAGTTGAGTTTTTTGCCCCCGTAGCTCAACGGATAGAGTAGCTCACTCCTAACGAGCCGATGTAGGTTCGATTCCTGCCGGGGGCACAAAGGTTAAGGGCCGTTGGCGCAGCTGGTAGCGCGCCTCGATGGCATCGAGGAGGTCACCGGTTCGAGCCCGGTACGGTCCACATAAAAATGGAGGTGTGCGAGAGTGGTTGAATCGGGCAGTTTCGAAAACTGCTATGCCCGAAAGGGTATCGAAGGTTCGAATCCTTCCACCTCCGCTACAGCATATGTTTAACTTTGGAAAAAAGAAAAATCAACCAGCAATCGTAAAAGAGCTAGCAAAACAGGTAAGACTTTTAGAGAAACGCTTAAAAGAAACTACCGATGACCTTGCTTCTCTTAAACAAGTTCAAGAAAGAGCTATTAGTAAAGTTGGCTTGCTTAGGTTTAATCCTTTCGGAGAGATAGGAGGAGATCAGAGTTTTTCTGTTGCTCTTTTGGATAATGAAGATTCAGGAATTGTTATTACTTCACACTATGGCAAAGATATGCAGCGGGTATATGCAAAGTCAATTACAAAAGGAAAGTCAGAGCATGCTTTGTCCAAAGAGGAAGAGAAGGTAATTTTGGAAGCGAAGAAATTGAACAATTCTTTACAGTAGGGCTAAGCTTTTTCCATTTGAAAATTATATAATGGCTACACCAAACATGGCACAGATAAATAATGAAACAACGCTCGTTACACGTCCTCCAATTGTTGTAATACTGGGGCATGTTGATCATGGAAAATCCTCTTTACTGGAAGCTATCTATGATAGTTTTAAGATTGTAGCAAAAGAGGCAGGAGGCATTACCCAGCACATTGGGGCATATGTTGCGGAATTTGAAGGGAAACCCATAACTTTTATTGATACCCCAGGGCATGAGGCTTTTTCTGCGGTTAGGTCCCGCGGAGCTAAGGTAGCAGATATTGCAGTTTTGGTGGTGGCTGCAGACGAAGGAGTAAAATCACAAACCAAGGAAGCAATTGAGGAAGCAAAGAAAGCTGAGCTTCCCATGGTGGTTGCTTTTAATAAAATAGATAAGCCAGAAGCTAATTTGGAGAGAGTAAGACAACAACTTTCAGAAGAAGGCGTTATAGTTGAGTCGTATGGAGGAAAAGTGCCAGAGGTTGCAACTTCTGCGGTTTCAAAGCA
>CAJXJI010000023.1 GCA_913054235.1 uncultured bacterium | reverse complement strand
CCTTGAATCCGGCTTCATATAAAGTCAGTTTTATATCAAGAAATAAGAGTACCTTTAAACGTCTTCCCTTGAATTGCCTTTTGCATATTTGAAATATCCTTCCCATTAAGAATCTTTGCTTCTATTTTTAATTTCTCCGCCAGTTTTGTTGCTACAGGATCTACTGGAGTGGAGAGTCCTGGAGTCCACCTGGCTGGAATAAGTTTTCCATATTCTTTCCATGTAAGTTCCTTAATTGGCTTTGCCTTTTTATTTTTTCTTGGATCAGAATCATATACAAAAGGAATATCTTTGGCAATAATTACCTCCTTTGAACCAAACTTTCTTGCAAGCTCCACTGCAATATAGTCAGTGGACCATCCGGGTTTCCACCCTGAGGCAAAAAATAGATTCTTATTTGAACTTTTAAGCATTTCCACCTCTTCTCTTGATGGATCATGATCAATAACAACTGGGTACGCTTCTTTTTCAAAAATAGTACGCAGCAAGTGCGCATTCAAACGGGTGGCATGAATACCAATCCAATCCAAATCATACTCATGAATATTTACAACCCGTGCTGCTGACTTTTGATATACCCTTGCAGTCTTTCCGCCTCCAATTACAATAATGAACTTTTTTTTCTTCTTTAATTGAGATAAAAGAAAAATACGCAACTTTTTAAGATAGGCTATATCAATACCTACAGTATCAGAAATAGTGGGGATCACCAATGATCCTCCAAGGTGCATTATAGTATATTGTGATTTCATCTTTTTGAATATTTTGACATGAATTTTGTAAGTCCAATCTTCTTTAACTCCTGATGAAGCGTATAGTATCCACACCATTCTTTTGAACAAAACCATGACTCAGCAGGATGCATGCAATAGAAGATGTTATTCTCAGTAGCTTTCATTATTGCATTTATGTTTCGCAAAACCGTATTTCTATTTGCAAAGGGACGCGCCACCCTAAATCGCGTTATTTTTGAATCATTCTTTGAGAGTACAATGTAATCCTTACTTAGAGCAACAGGATACTTCCCCTTAATACTATGATACCCTAGTTGATAGATTGCAAGTTGTGGGTCAGAACGAATATCTTGCGCGTTTGGATTTTTCCTTGTGGTTTTAAGCTCATGAATAGTACCGTTCACATGAGTTAAGTCCAACCTCCCTATCACTTTAATATCCTTACTTGCTTGAAATTCAAACGCCTCTTCCACTAAGTCTGGGATGATTAAAGGATTAAGTTTTTTAAAATATACCTCAATGCCTCGCATTCCTCTATCCAATAAATCGTTGATATCAACCTCGTGCTCTTTTTTTAAATACTCCTTTGTTAAGTAAGGGCGCGTAGCTTCAAGCTCTTGCTTATAATCATCTAGGGCGCCAAGGAACACATCTGCAAAAAACTCCTTTGCATCTCCTACTTTTATCCCCTTTCCATCCTTCTTTTTTTGATCAAAATGATAGGCAAATACTTCATGCAAAGCAAACCCATGCTTTAAAATCTTCTTTGGTGTTCTTTTAAGCCCAAGGCTATATCGAAACAACCAATGTTCAGGACACCTAATATACGTCATTAACTGACTAAAGCTTACCTTCCTCATCAAAGTAAGTTTATCAAAAAACCGCCTCTTTGGCGATTACAAACAAAAAAGCCCCAAACAGATTAGCTTGGTGCTTTTCTGCAGGGGTCTTAACCCTGATTATCCGGTGACTAGCTGAGCAAGCCACCATTGAAGAATACCGCCTTCAGGAAGCCCAATGGCATCTTCTGAAATAGGTGGTCCTTCGTAGGAAACCATCAAAAGGACGTGATCTTGGAAGTCTATCTTGTTAATTTTTTTTTCTCTTGGAATTTCAATCCCGTGAGGTTCCAATATGTTTCGCACGATTCGTGCAAAAAGAGGATTGTGAATAATGCTGGAGAGTTCCACCGCTTCGTTAATAATTGCAACAACTTTGTCTTCAGTCAGCAATCTGAACCTTAAATCAAATCCAGCAAGATGGTTTGCAACTATTCCCATGGGGAATCCATCAGGCGTTAAAACTACTGAAGTCATAATTAAGCTCCAAGCCTATATTTTCGTCCTCACAGATGGCTAATCCTGCAAAAACGGCTAGAGATATTGCTCCGAGCGCACAGACCTCAAAATATTTTAGGGCTATGTGCTCAAAGCAATACAAAAGCTATATAAAGGTACTCTCTTTTATGCAACTATAGCATATTATATCTATTTTGTCTATAATAAGACGCAAAACAAAAATCGCCTCTTTGGCGATTCTTTATCTCTACTTCTTATCTATAAATGGAGTTAGGGCGTCTTGCACTGACTTTCGATATAAACAATAATCACACCCCTCAGTTGCAGAGGGCAATTTATCTGAATCCAAGCATTTCTTTGCATCCAGCAATGCCTGCCCTACCCAAGAGTCATCTCCCTTGTAGGGAATAATTTTTACATCAAACTCTAATTTTTCATCAAAAGAATCTAAGTCTGTTCTGCCGTTCACATACACAAAGTATCCAACGGAAGAAACCGTAAATCCATCTGGCTGATGCCTTAGCAACCATTGATACATCTCCATTTGGTTTTTATAAGATCTTTGCCAATCTGCATCAAGATTTACTTCGCCATTCTTACTCGTTGCCTTATAATCCACCACATGAAGCTCACCTTGTGAATTCTTCCAAATATCATCCACCGCCCCGGTAACTAAAAAACCACTTGCGCCGTCATGATATTGAAGGCCCTTAAATGTCTCGCGCCATTCATCCATTTTTTTATGTTCAAAAGGAACAGCATCAATGCTATATTTTTCAAATAGAGGATGAGGCTCTTGTTTTTTGCGATGAATATCAAACTCTTTCTTTAGCAATGTATCCACCGCAGAGTTTAAAGAAAATGGATAGCCAGGCGGCTGATCTACGCCAAGTTTGCGATCAATATAAAAACAACGGGGACAATTAAGAAAATTCTCAATCTTAGAGCGACTCAAACGAAATTCCTTTCCGTCATTCAGATAAAAATTACGACTTCGTTTTCCAGAATAATATTGAGACATAACGTTATAAAATAAAATTTACTGCTATAGTTCTCTCTCGTGGGCCATTAAACTCAATTAAAATAATCTTTTGCCATGGTCCCAGCACCAATTCTCCTTTCTCAATAGGAATAGTTAAGGAAGGACCAATGATAGAGGATAGAATATGGTACTTTACATGCCCTGGATTATGAGGATGCCGATACGCTAATTGAGGAACAATTTCCTCAAAGGCGTCCAGCATATCCAAATCAGTACCCTCATCCAAATCAGCAGTAGTGAGCGCAGCTGAGGTATGGATCAAAAAAAGACTGCACACTCCTTCTTCAGCACTCTTTTCCTTCACAAGCTCCTTTAGCTCATCTGTAATGTCTAAAACTTCCTTTTCCTTTTTAGTATGAATGATAAGCTCTTCCATGATTCCCTTTAAGCATACAATTCTGCTTAAAAGAGAGCAAGTTTTGCTTCAAGGATTTTTTTAGCTGAAGCATGAATGAGTTTTGCTAAAACAGGATCTCCTTTTGCCCTGAGCCATAATCCTTCATAGAAATTATCTACGACCTCATACTCTGGATATCCTACAGCAAGAAGAATATCCACGCCAGAGAGCAAAGCCTGTGAACCTAACATACCTAAGCGATATTCTTTTATAAAAGACAGGCTTAGTAAGTCATCTGACATAAGTAATGTTTCCTCTCCTATACTCTCCCTTACTTTTTGTATACCAGCTCTGGAAAGCGGCAAAGGGTTTTCATGGTCAACATCTTCATATATCACATGGGAAAGCATAACAATAGGAGGCGTAAAACGAAAGAATAAATTTGAGAATGCCTCAGCTAATGGAAATTCTTTAATACGAGGAATGCTATTGGTTTCAGGATTAAATGAAATAGCATCATATCCTGGGTAGTGCTTTGGGACCGAAATCATATTCTCTTTTGTATGACCATGGATAAGACTTGCGGCAAAAAGCGAAGAAAGAAAGGGATCTAGCTGAAAAGAGCGAGTAAACAAATAATCCCCAGGGTTGTTGCTATCTAAGACCGGAGCTAGGTTCATATTCATTCCAATCTCTGATAGACCTTGTGCCCTTTCTTCTCCTATTTTTAACGCATGCGTTTCATCTTTAAGGAGAACTTGCGAAGTAGTTTCTTCCCACCATACGCGAGATACAACTCCTCCTTCCTGATCTATTGCAACAAACAAAGGAACATGCGAAATTTCCTGAAGCTGTTCAATGAGTTTTTTTACTTGCTTTGCGTTTTCAATATTCCTCCCCAGCAAAAGCACACCCCCAGGTTGCATTTTATTCATAAGAGTTTCCAGTTTCGGATTCATTTCCTTTCCTTCAAAGCCAATCAAAAGTGTTTGACCCAATGCTTCTTTTAAAGAAAGAGTTTCTGTATCTCGCGTATAGGAAACAGTTTGCGTTGTTGAAAAAAAGGCCGGCAAAGCGACCAATAATACAGCAAGACTTAAGGGCATAAAAAATACTTTTTTCATTTCATCAGGTTCAGTCCTGTTTCATCATCATACGCACGCTCAATAGCTCCCTCAATTTTATGTAACGTAATTTCACAAGCGCCAGATATCACTACCTTCATAACATGTCCTGCCTTTGTACTCATATCTTTAAAAGAAAATACCCCATGATTATGCACAATTATATCATTATCCATGTAACTTACATTCCCAGTTAGTGATACAAGCTCCATATCTTCCTTTAAAAGCGTTGTAACGTATTTCTTTGCCTCAAGGTCATACCAAGCTAATTCCACCTCATTTGTAGCTCCAATAGCACTAAAAAACGCGCTCTCAATATGATTCTCTTTGCAAAACTCTTTGACCCCCTCCATGAGCTCTTCTCCTCTTTTAAAAGAGAGTACATAGGTATTGTTATCTTTTAATATCAATTTCATTGCACTATCATCTCACTAAAAGGAATATAATCAAAACAACAATTAGAACAACAAGAAATTTTATAGAAAACATCTTTGATACCACAATTTTTTCCACTTTTTCTTTCCAATCATGCATTGCATCAATCTTACTTGCCATAATAAAGTCATTCTCAGAAAGTCCGTGGATTGCGTGAGTGGTAAATTCCAAAGTCACTTTCCTATAGCGAATATGAATATCTGGATGATGCTGCTCTTGCTCTGCAATAGTAGCTACCTGATTTACAAAATCAATCGCCTCTTTAAAGTTCTTAAAGCCAAATGTCTTGAAAATAAGTTTATTCTCTTTTAACTCCCATCCTACAACTTCCTCTAAATATTCCTCTATTTTTCCCTTCTCCATAGAAGGTGTTCCACCCTCACAGGGAATACACTTTTTTGAAGTTAAATTCATGGCCATATAGTTGCCGCTCTAGGATAGATTTTTGTTAAAGGATGATCTTTGCACTCATGCTTTCTTCTTACGCAAATGTGCCGTCCATATTCAATAAGTCCGTAGGTTAAAAAAAACCAATCCTTTTTGAGAACTAATCCCATTAAATCTCTCTCTATCTTTACTGGATCTTTGTAGATTGTAAGCTCAAGTTTTTGTGCAAAGCGCATAACATGGGTATCTACCGCAATGCCATCTACTACGCCATACGCATTCCCCAATACCACATTTGCAGTTTTTCGTGCAACTCCAGGCAATTTGAGTATTTCCTGCATAGTTTTTGGAATTTTTCCCTCAAATCTTTCTTTAAGCATTTTTGCTGCACCCAAAATATTCTTTGTTTTCGCGTGATAAAATCCAATTGGTTTTATGTCTTGCTCAAATTCCGCTTGAGATGCCTTGATATAGTCATCTAGTATCCTGTATTTGGGAAACAACTTCTTGGTCACTTCATTTACTTTTTTGTCGGTGCATTGCGCAGAAAGGATAACTGAAACCAAAAGTTCCCAATTGTTTCTATACTTTAAAACAATCTTTGCATTAGGAAATAATTCTTTGAGCTTTTTAACAATTCTTAGACTCCTTTTTTTAAGCTCCTTTTTCTCATCTTTCATC
>CAJXJI010000022.1 GCA_913054235.1 uncultured bacterium | reverse complement strand
ATGAGTTTTTTGAACCAGAGACCGTAGAATTTAATCGCTTTTATTTTGTTGGAACATGGCGCATTATGCCAGAATTTGCGCAATTAGTTCAAGGAGAAGGGAAAATACTTATTCGCTATAAGGCAAATAAGGTAAACATAGTGTTTGGTGCAACAGGAGGGCCAGATGTTCTGGCAAAAATAAAGTTAGACGGAGAGTATCTTACAGAAAAGAATAAAGGGGAGGATATTGTTTTTCAGGATAAAGTATCTTTTTTAAAGGTAAAGGGTGCAAACTTGTATAATTTAGTTGATACAAAGGATGATTATGGTACCCATACCTTAGAACTTATTGTTCCTTCTACCAGCCTTCAGTTTTTTGCTTTTACCTTTGGCTAGCATGTTTTTAGTGCAAGGGGTTGCAAGATCTTAAAAAATAGTGTATAGTATGGTTACTTGTGCCCTGGCAAGCGCGTTCAGGGCTTTTCTTATGCAAGAATCTTTAAACAATAAAGAACAGGATTTCCATGGACTAGGTATAGCACCTGGTTTATTAGAGGTGCTCAAGCGGGATGGATTTATTAAACCTACCCCTATTCAGACTCGTACGATTCCCTTGGGGATTCAAGGAAAGGATTTGGTAGGCATAGCTCAAACAGGGACCGGAAAGACTCTTGCTTTTGGTATTCCTATGATACAGTTACTCCTTGGCGGAAAGGAACAAGGATTGGTAATATTACCAACGCGGGAGCTCGCGCTTCAGGTGGAAGCATCTTTAAGAAAAATAGGGCAGCGTCAGGGATTGCGAACTGCCATACTCATTGGTGGACTTCCTTTTGGGGCTCAGCGCCGTGATATTTCCCGTAAACCCCATATTATTATTGGAACCCCAGGAAGAATTAATGATCATCTTGTGCAAAAGACTCTTTCTTTGTCTAATGTTTCTATAGTGGTATTAGATGAGGCAGATCGTATGTTTGATATGGGATTTCTTCCTCAGATTCGCAGTATTTTGCGAACTGTACCAAAAGAGCGTCAAACCATGTTATTCTCCGCTACCATGCCTCCTGAGATAATGAGACTGGCAAAAGATTATATGAAGACTCCACTTCGAGTGGAGGTTACTCCGCCAGGTACAACCGTAGATAGTGTTACGCAAGAACTTTTCATAGTTGGCCGAGAGCAAAAGTCAGAACTCCTAGCTCAATTACTTAAAAAATACTTGGGTTCAACTCTTGTATTTACTAAAACAAAGCATGGAGCAAAGAAAGTAGCGCGCCAGATACGAGATCTTGGTATACGGTCCTCTGAGATACATTCAAATAGAAGTTTAAGTCAAAGGAGAGAGGCGTTAGATGGATTTAAGTCTGGGAGATATCGGGTGCTTGTAGCAACTGATATTGCTTCTCGAGGCATTGATGTTATAGGCATTGAGCTGGTTTTAAACTATGATTTGCCAGGTACTTCAGAGGACTATGTTCATCGCATTGGACGCACAGCAAGAGCTGGTAGTAAGGGACACGCGATTACCTTTGCTATGGTTTCTGAGGGAAAGGAGGTTCGCGCAATAGAGCGGGTAATTCAAAAGCGGCTTCTTACTACGCCGCTTCCAGAAGGCATTGTAGTTCCTCGAGCGGAGGCTACACTGAGAGCTCCTCGGCCTCGTCCACGTGGGCGTGGACCAAGACAGCGACACACAGGATACGGCAAAAGAAGGTAATAGCGATTCCATTAAGGGGTCGCTATTTAGTTTAGATTTTTTTAAGAGTATGATATAAAGAGATATATGGCATCAAAAGAAGAAAAACCAATTCCTCCTTTCCCTCCTCAGCATCAAGAAGCTCCTGGGCTAGAGGCAGAGATGAGTCCCTTGCCGCAGTATCAGGCAAAAGAGTATAAGCCCTCTGACAAGCTTTTAAACAAAACTGCTCTTATCACAGGAGGGGATTCGGGTATTGGCCGTGCGGTTGCTTTTCTGTTTGCAAAAGAAGGGGCAAACGTTGCCATTACATATTTACCTGAAGAAAGCAGGGATGCAGAAATTCTCACAGAAGAGATTGAAAAGCTGGGCAAAAAATGTCTATGTATTGAAGGCGATGTTTCAAATAGTGGTTTTTGCAAAGAGGCTGTAGATAAAACCGTGCAGGAGCTTGGTGCATTGGATATTCTTGTTAACAATGTGGCTACCATGTCTCCTGCAGATAATATTGAGAATTTTTTAGATGAGGATTTGGAACGGATGTATCGCGTGAATGTATTTAGCTACTACTATATGACCCGTGCGGCATTGCGGTATTTAAAAAAGGGAGCTTGTATTATAAATACAGGTTCTATTGGAGGATCGCGTGGAAGTGGGTACCCAATATATTCTGCGACTAAAGCTGCAACTCATATTCTCACAAAAGCTCTTTCGCAAGAACTATTGCCTCGAGGTATTCGTGTGAACTGCGTTGCGCCAGGGCCTGTCTGGACGCCCCTGCAAGTCATTAAGGATTCGTCTGAGGAAGATATTGTTGATTTTGGCGCACGTAATCCCATGGGACGCCCTGGTCAGCCAGATGAAATGGCTCCAGCATATGTGTACCTTGCCTCAGAAGCTGATTCCAGTTATATGACAGGTGAGATCATCTTTATTACCGGAGGCGATGTGTCTCGCTAGAAAATGGTAGAATAAGTAAAGAGAATAAATACTTTAAAAAAATATATGGCCCACTATATTTGTACGGGAACATGCAATGGCGTAAGCGATACGCCTGGCACATGCCAAGCGACAGATTGCCCAAAACACGAGGAAATGCTTCAACCTTGTGATTGTACTGATGAAAAGCATTATGGCCGCCAGAGCCACATTAAGGAGGCGTCATAGTTAAAGAGAAGCCAAAGGATCGTCAAATAGGCGGTTTTTTGGTTTGCTCTAGATTTGCCAAAGGGGTAGGATGAGAACAGGAGAAAGGTCGGGATTATTTCTTCACTATTTTCTTATGAAACCCATAGGCAAAGTTATTCACTACTATAGTAAAGCAGGAGTGGCCATTATAGAGCTTCAAGACCAACTCAAGGTGGGTGATCGCATCCGCATTGAAAAAGGTGAGAACACGTTTGAGCAGGAGGTTTCTTCTATGCAAAAAGAGCACCAACCAGTAGAGAAGGGAGAGAAAGGGGATGCAGTGGGCATTAAGGTAGATCAGAAAGCAAAAGAAGGATCTCTGGTGCTCTTGCTTAAAGAAGGAGAGTAGTGCATTTATGTGAAAAGGAATTAAGGTAAAACTTAATTATGTTGAGTTTGGATGCGAAGTTATCTATATGAAAAGATTTTGAGATGAGGATTAATCGCGCAATATATGAAGCTGGACTTAAGTGTATAAAGGAGGACTCAAAATTGCCAAGGAGGCGGTTTTTTTATTAACGAATATATAGAGTTTATTGACTCCTGACTCAAAAAGTTGCATTATCTTAAGGTGAGCAATGGGAATGTTATCGTTAGATTTGGCGAAGTGTCATTTAAATATAATACGAGCAAACAATCTATCCTCTCTGAGGTGGATTTTTCTGTTAGGCGAGGATCAAAGATGACTTTGATGGGGCAAAATGGTGCTGGAAAGAGTACAGTCTTTCAGTTAATGAATGGAAAGCTGGAATCTACTGATGGCGCTATACATATTGAAAGAGGACTTACTATCGCTACCTCGCGGCAAGTAATACCGCAAGAACAGTTGAGTATAACAGTACGTGAATTCTTCGAGGCTTGTTTTAAAGAAAAGGTATATGATATAGATCCAAAGATTGATGAAATTCTTTTAGTAGTGAACTTCAAGGCGGACCATGACAGGATTATACGATCTTTCTCTGGAGGACAGCAGGCACGACTGCTTTTAGCTTCAGCTTTAATTCAAAATCCAGACTTGCTGCTGCTAGACGAGCCAACCAATAATTTGGATTCAGAGGGGATTGAACACTTAAAGCAATTCTTAATTAACTATGATAAGACTGTTATAGTCATCTCTCACGATGCGAATTTTTTGAATGCATTTACCGAAGGCGTACTGTATCTAGATATATTTACGCAAAGAATAGAGAGATATACGGGGAACTACTTTGATGTAGTAAAAGAAATTACAGCGAGAGTTGAGCAAGAAAAGAGAAAGAATGCTCAACTTGCAAAGGTGATTCAAGAGAATAAAGATAAGGCCAACTTTTTTTCTCATAAAGGGGGAAAGATGCGGCTTGTCGCAAAAAAATTGAGAGATGAGGTTAAAGAATCAGAGGAGAATAAGGTGGAGGTACGAAAAGAAGATAAGACAATTCGTCCCTTTATAATTCCTGTGCAGGAATCACTGTCTGGCGAGATTCTTGGTATTTCTGCCACAATCAGTATGGTTGATGGAAAAGAAGTACACCGTTCTGTACATGTATCTTTGCGTAAGGGAGATCATCTTCTACTGTCAGGTCCAAATGGTATTGGAAAAAGTACCCTATTGGAATCCATTGTTTTTCGCAATGAAAAAGGCATTACGGTAAATCCTGACGTAGAGATTGGTTATTATCGTCAAGATTTTTCTACACTGAATTTTGAAGATACAGTGTACGACTCTCTTGGTCATATAGCTGCTGATATTACCAATGAAAAACTAAGAGCATTAGCTGCTGGATTTCTCATAGACAAAGATATTATTTATTCAAAGATTGGGAGCTTGTCTGAAGGGCAAAAAGGCCTGGTTTCTTTAGCTCAGTTAGTATTGCAAAAGCCCGGTTTGCTTATTTTAGACGAACCAACAAACCATATGAACTTTAGGCATTTGCCTATTATCGCAAAGGCACTGAGTCGGTATGAGGGTGCTATGATTCTTGTGAGTCACGTAAAGGAATTCGTTGATCAAGTTAGAATTGATGAAACCCTTAATCTTACAAAGTAGTAGGAAGTATTTAAAATCGTTAAAAGGGCGATTTTTTTGCTACAATGAAGAAATGAAGAAAGAGATTACATTCAAAGATAGTAAAATTACCTATACACTCAAAAGAAGTAAGAAAGCAAGACGAATGCGTCTTGTGGTATATTGTGATGGTTCTGTTGTGGTGACGATGCCGCATCGATTTAAAGAAACTGCTGCTGAGCAGTTTATTCAAGAGAAGGCAAGATGGTTATTTTCAAAGATTACTCTTTTTAAGCAATTTGAAGGTAAATCTTTTGCAAAGTATAGCTATGATGATTATATAAAATACAAAAGGGATGCTATGACTATTATAGAAAAGAAGGTGGAGTACTTTGTTGGTAAGTATGGCTATTTGTATAATAAAATTAGCATTAAGAATCAAAAAACTTGTTGGGGAAGTTGTTCGAAAAAAGCTAATTTGAATTTTAACTACAAGATTTTGTTTTTGCCAGAAAATATTCAAGATTATATTATTGCCCACGAGATATGTCATTTAAAAGAACTTAACCATTCAAAGAAGTTCTGGAAGCTTGTTTTTGATATATTTCCTGAATATCAAGAGGGCAGGAAGCAACTTAAAATGTATAGTTTGGTTATAGGGTGAGGCATTGGTTTTACAATATATGAAGCAGGACTTAAAGTCGTTAAACAGGTGATTTTTTGATAGAATAGAGTCATGGAACAACTATATTTCGTAACAAGTAACGAAGGAAAGATTAAAGAGGCTGAGATGATTCTTGGTATTCCAATAAAGCCAATACGCGCTGATTTAGAGGAAATTCAATCTTTGGAACTGGAAGAGATAGTTAAGGCAAAGGCAAGAAAAGCTTTTGAGTTAATTCAAAAGCCTTTATTCGTAGATGATGTTGGTTTTTATATTGAAGCGTGGAATGGATTTCCTGGTCCATTTATCAAACATCTTTGCGATGCTGTTGGAAATGAAGGATTACTGAAAATGATGAAAAATGAGATAAACCGAAAGATTATTGTTAAAGCAGCCATTGGTTTTCATAATGGTAAAGAGGTGGTTACCTTTATAGGAGAAGTGAAAGGAACGTTAGCTGGAGAATCAAGGGGGCAAGGTGGCTGGGGTTGGGATCCAATTTTCATCCCATCCCACACAGATAAAACATATGCCGAACTAACTGTTGAAGAAAAGAATGCTGTTTCTCACAGAAGAGAAGCTTTGGAAATTTTTAAAAAATATCTACAGCAAGCATAAGAAGATCCTAAGTTATGGGCTGTTGTAAAATATATGAAGCCGGACTTAAGCATACAAAGGGGGACTCAAAGTCGCCAATCGGGCGGTTTTTTGGTAGAATGTCATTAAGGGAATTTTAGAGCATCTTCAGGGAGGGAGACATGAATGAGCAAAGAGAGTCAAAAACTGATTCTAGTGAAGAAATAACTGAGCTAATAGAATCAGAATCATGCAAACATCATTGGGAGATTAAGCCAGCTAATGGACCAACAAGCGATAGCACGTGCATCCTTTGCGGGGAAACCAAAGAGCACGCAAATTCTGATGATGGTCATACCTTTCAGCAAACTAGTAAAAGAATCTTTTCTAAAGATTCTACGGGAGCATCCAAGCCAATTGAGGAGTTAAATTACCCCAGTACATTTAGAAGAAACTAACCATCTTTTTTTGCATAATCAACAACAAAGAGGAAACTTTTTTTAAGTAACCTCTTTTTTTTCTTCAATTCTCTCTATGATTAGGAAATAACCCTAAAAACTATTTGATATAGAATCATGTAACGTGCGTTTGACGACATTGAAGAGCCAGAGAACGTGCGAAAGGAGACTCAAAATCGCCAAGGAGGCGGTTTTTTGGTAGAATAAAAACATGGCAAGAGTTTTATTATCAATCTTTGAAATCGTTGCTCTCTTAGCTTTTGTTGCTACAAATATTTGGCTTGCTCTACAAGGAAGTCTTGACCTTCTCTTTATGCTCCTTGTATTTGGTGGTGCAAGCGTTTTTGGACTCAAGTTCATTCGCTCAAAGATTATTAAAAAATAAATTAAGGATAACTTAATCAAAACAGGTTCTAGTGTCGTACAACGTGCGAAGTTGAACCCAAAGTCGTAAAATATATGAAGCCGGACTCAAGCGCATAAAGGGGGATTCAGGGTCGCCCAAAGGGCGGTTTTTTGATAGAGTAATAATATGGATGAGATTATAAATAGATTTAAAAGACTACTACTATCTATAGTGATTTTAATAGTCAGCATTGTTGCTGGTGTTAGTTTTAGTGTTGTTGAGTATGTACGGATTTCTGATAAATTTACTCAGATTGATCAACTCTTAGAAGTAGAAAATTATGATGAAGCAACTGATATTCTGGGTAACCTGCAAACAAATTGGCTGGTGACTTCTGTTGGTATTAAGGCTTTAGAAATACAGGATGATTTGGAGGAAGTTAAAATAAGACAAAATCATAAAGAGATTTATGAGAATGGAACCACATCTCTTGCTGAAGCAGATTGGCAAGAAGCAATCATAAACTTTTCAGAAATACCAGAAGATTCATTTTATTATCAACGAGCCCAAACTAAAATTGAGGAAGCAAAGAGGAGAACATTAGAAGGAGAGTTAAAAGAAGAACAAACAGCAAG
>CAJXJI010000021.1 GCA_913054235.1 uncultured bacterium | reverse complement strand
AGAGGCTCCTTCTGACGCTCCTGCTGAAGAAAAAGAAGCCATGTAACACAAAAGACCCTGGATTGTCCGGGGTCTTTTGTTAAATACCTTATATAATCTCAAGAGTTCTTCTTTTTCCTACTTGGATAATCATTTTGGCCCTTAACTTAAGAATCAAGCTGGGGTCTTTTTGTATTACGCTATCAATTTTCACTCCACCTTGCTGTATAACTCTCCTTGCCTCTGATTTTGAGATAGTAAACAACGCTGCTATGGTTTCATACAAGATAGCTTCTTTTTGGTTACTCCTTTTTACTTTCTTAATCTTTGAAGGAAGTTGTTTTTCTTGAAACACTCTTATAAACTCTTTTTGCGCATACTTTGCTTTTGTTTCTCCATGATACAGAGCTACAATCTCTTTTGCCAACGCAGCCTTAAAGTCTCTTAAAGAATGTTCTTTTTTAAGACTTGCTACTTCTTTTTTTGTAATATTGGTTGCGAGCTCAAAGTATTCGTCTACAAGCTCGTCTCGCAAGGTCATGAGCTTCCCGTACATTTCCTTTGGCGGGTCTGCAATATTCACCGTGTTGCCTGACGTCTTGCTCATAGTTTTCCCATCCAAACCAAGGATCATTGGGACTGTGAGCACAAACTTTTCCTTATTCTTCATCTTGTACATAAGCTCCCTTCCAATAAGCATGTTAAACACCTGATCAGTTCCCCCGATTTCCAGGTCCGCATCAAGAGCAACAGAATCGTATCCTTGGAGCAAAGGGTATAGTATTTCATTCATCCATACGGTATCTCCTTTTTTGATTCGTCGCTTAAACATATCTCGCTGAAACAGCCGCACAGCAGAGATATTGGAAGCTATCTTTAAAAGATCTGCCAGCGTAAGCTTTAAGAGCCAGTCCCCATTATATTTCATCTTTACCAAAGAGAAATTAACCACCTTTTCTGCCTGCTTCTTCCAAGATTTTATATTCCTCTCTATTTCTTTTCTTGTAATGGGTTTGCGCGCAGTATCCCGCTGGGAAGGATCTCCTGCAAGAACAGTCCCGGTCCCAACAAGCAAGGTTGCCTCATGTCCAAGGTCCGCGAACTGTTGGAGCTTTCTTAGTGCGACAGCATGTCCCAAATGAAGATTCCCCCCAGTAGGATCAATACCAAGATAGAGACGAATCTTTCTCTTTTTCATTACAGCTTCCAGCTTCTTTTTGTCAGGAAGGATTTCTGCTACTTGGCGCGTTAATACTTCCCTTTGCTCAAGTTTTTCTCTATTCATATCTATTCCTATTGTAGGATACTTTTTCACGTTGTAAAAGGGGCGATTTTATGTTACTATTTAGCCTTAAGAAGCCTCATGACACAAAAAAAACACTACAAAAAAACATACCAGAAATCTTCTCCTGTTGCTTTCCGTATTGGAAAAGTACTATTTTTTTCTTTTGTTTTATTCTCCCTCTCTTTTATGGGAGTCTTTTTGTACTATG
Organism: uncultured bacterium; assembly: GCA_913054235.1. Classification (GTDB taxonomy): domain Bacteria; phylum Patescibacteriota; class Minisyncoccia; order Minisyncoccales; family UBA10102; genus 01-FULL-49-22b. Next base: position 6,136 of record CAJXJI010000021.1, on the reverse strand, counting down.
CAAAAGATCTTCCACGCCCAGAGGATCTAAGCGAAATTTCCTTTCAGCAGCCCACTAAAATTTACGATAAAACAGGAGGGGTATTGCTCTATGAAATCCATGGAGATGAAAAACGAGAGTTTATCTCTTTGAGCGATATCTCTCCCTACGTCCCCTTGGCTGTCATTGCGGCTGAAGATCAGAGTTTCTACTCGCACTTTGGGGTAGACATACGAGGAGTGGCGCGAGCCCTTCTTCGCAACCTAAGCCTACTTGAACCTTCCCAAGGAGCTTCTACTATTACCCAACAGCTTGCCCGTTCTACTCTTTTAAACAGGGAAAAATCCATTGCAAGAAAGATACGAGAACTTATCCTCACCCTGGAGCTTGAACGACAATATTCAAAACAAGACATTCTAGAATTCTATTTAAATACCGTTCCCTTGGGAGGAAATTCCTATGGAGTGGGAGCAGCAGCTCAGGCGTATTTTGAAAAACCTGCCTCAGAATTGAGCATGGCGGAGTCTGCAGTGCTTGCTGCCATGCTCAAGGCTCCTACCTATTACTCTCCTTTTGGCCTCCACCAAGATGAGCTTCTCTCGCGCAAGGATTTTGTGCTACGCCGCATGGCAGAGCTTAGCCTTATTTCACAAGAACAGCTTCTAGTAGCGCAAGCACAAGAACTTTCCTTTGCAAAAACACGCACCACTATTAAGGCTCCTCACTTTGTGCTTTCCGTAGTAGACTCTCTTCTTTCGCGCTACGGAGAAGATTTTTTACGTGAGAATGGTTTGAAAGTTATAACAACACTGGACTGGGAGCTTCAAAAAAACGCACAGGAGGCAGTAGATGCATATGCCACAAGAAACGAGTTTTTTAATGCTTACAACGCCTCTCTGGTCGCTCTAAATCCTTTGACTGGAGAGATCTTGTCTATGGTCGGTTCCAAGGACTGGTCAGGGGCCGCTTACCCTGAAGGATGTATTGCAGGAAAAAACTGCCTATTTGACCCAAAAGTGAATGTTTCAATGTTTCTTCAAGGACGCCAACCCGGATCTGCCTTTAAACCTTTTGTGTATGCTGTTGCCTTTGAAAAAGGCGCTACGGACGAAACTGTTGTGGAGGACATAGAAACAAACTTTGGCATATGGGGAGACCAGGAATACATCCCACAAAACTACGATGAATTGTTTCGAGGAGACGTAACCTTGCGCCAAGCGCTCGCGCAATCTCTCAACGTTCCTTCTGTAAAAGTTCTGCTTTCCCTTGCTGGTCTTAAAGACAGTATTGCCCGAGCAAAAGACTTTGGCATCACTACGCTCAGGGATCCTTCAAACTATGGCCCTTCTTTAGTGTTGGGAGGAGGAGAGGTTCATTTATTAGATATGGTAGTAGCCTACAGCGTCTTTGCTTCTGAGGGAAAAAGAGTGTATCCCTTTAGCATTCTTCGCGTGGAGGATTCTCGCGGAAGACAGCTTTTGGTCAATAAGAATGAAGCAGCTCAAATTATGGATCCTGATGTAGCAAAATTGATTACTAACATTCTTTCAGACAACGAGTCACGAACCCCGGTATTTGGAAGCAACTCTTCTCTCTTGGTTCCAGGGTTTGCAGTTGCAGCAAAAACCGGTACCACACAAGAATACCGAGATGCCTGGACACTAGGATACGCTCATAACCTTACTGCTGGCGTATGGGTTGGGAATAATGATAACACAGCTATGAAAGATGCTCCTGGCGTTGTTGTTGCTTCCCCCATCTGGAATCAATTCATGCTCACTTCTTTGCCTCTCCTTACGCCTTAACAGGCATAACAACATACAAATACTGTTCCTTGCCCAAGGGACGCATAAGTACAGGTGCGTCTTCTCCACCAAATCCAATATCCACTTCCTCTCCTTTAATATTTGAAAATCCTTCAAGTAAAAATCTCCAATTAAAAGAAATCTCTAAGTGCTTCCCAGTTACAGCTGCCTTAAGAAAGGAGCTGTGTCTTCCAGCGTCTTGGCTTTCTGCTGAAATTTCAAGTCCTTTTTTCTTAGGATCAACCACCAACTTTATATCCTCCATTTTGCCGGAAAAAACTGCTGCTGCTTTAACGCGTGAAATAATTTCCTGTTTTGGAACTTGCACCTTTACCCCAAACTCTGTTGGAATAATCTCCTGATATGCAGGGTACTCTCCCTCAATAACACGGGAAACAATTTGTATTGAAATCTTCCCCGCCTCTTCTTTTGTGGAATATTCAAACAGCACCTGTGTAGGAGAAATGTAAATCTTTATCTTTCCCTCAAGATCTCCAAAAATAGATACGAGTTCTTTTGCTGTCTTTTGTGGGAGAATAAAAGAGGCTTCTGTGCTTTGTGGCTTAGGAAAATTCACCATCTTTTCTGCCAACCTAAAACTATCTGTTGCGGCAAACTTTATTCCTTCTTTTTGAATAGAAACAAATATTCCTGAGATTTCAGGGCGTGTTTGGCTTTGCCCGGGTATCGAAACGACCTGACTTAACCCTCCACAAAAAACATCAGCTTCAATTTCTATTGCCTCCTCATTCCCTTGAAGGGAAGGAATAATTGGGAACTCCTCTAGGCTAAGCGTCTTAATGTTGGTTTGCTGATCTTTTGCTTCAACCCGTAACTCCCCTGCCACCAAACTTAAAGTAATTTCCTTTTCCAAAAGAGCTCCAACAAGCTGGGAAAAAAGGCGTGCTGGCACAGCAACACCCCCTTCTCTTTCTACTTTTGCTAACACTCTATAGCGGATTCCCATCTCAAGGTCTGTACCAGAAACCTCAAGGCTGTTTTTATCTGCAACAAGCGAAACCGCTTCCAAAATAGGAAGTGTTGGATTCTTTGCTGTTGCTTTTTCCACAACACCAATCGCTTGTTTTAAACTTTCTTTTAGGATTTGGATTTTCATTAATATATATACTTATTATACTTAGTCATGTGGAGAATTGATTGTGACCTCTCATTTGTTCCTGTAAATTCTATGGGAAAGCGCGTGGAGAAATACAGGGAGAAAAAAAGGAAGCGCAAGGAGAGAAAATTCTCCCCAAGCTATCCACTATATATTCGCTGCCGGATTAACGCGATTTCGTCCACCAGAATTTCAGAAACCTCGAGTTCTTTTGCAATTTTCACACAGGCATAAATGGCAGTGGTATGGTCTTTACCGCCAAACCTTTTCCCAATAAAAGGATAAGACCCCTTTAGGTCTTCTCGCAAAAGATACATTGCAATTTGGCGAGGGCGAACCACTTCTTGTTTACGAGATAGAGCTAAAAGATCTTTTTCTTTTAAATCATAAAACTCGGCTACAGACTGAAGAATTTTCTTTGGGCTAGCTACCCTGTTGGGGTTTTGAATGACGGTGCGCAAAAGAGCCTTTGCTTCAACGAAAGCAGGTGCCTTGCCCGAATTGAGGCGCGAAAAAGCAGTAAGACGATTTAGAGCTCCTTCAAGCTCGCGAATATTCCTTTGAATATGGGAAGCGATATAGTCTAAAACTTCATTTTCCAAGGTGATCTCTTTTTCTTGCATTTTAGTACGCAAGATTGCGATCCTGGTTTCATAATCTGGCAAAGAGATATCAGCTATCATTCCCCCCTCAAAACGCGAGCGTAAGCGCTCTTCTAGGGCAGGGATAGCTTTTGGTGGACGGTCTGAGGAAAAGATAATCTGCTTGCCTGCTTCATAAAGAGTGTTGAAGGTATGAAAGAGCTCTTCTTGGGTTTTATCTTTGCCTGCCAAAAACTGTACATCTTCTACAATAAGAACATCAAGCTCTCGATACATGGAGCGAAAAGCATCTACGTTTTTATTTCGAATAGCAGATACCACCCCAGAGGTGAAAAGCTCAGAGGAGATATATTTTAATTTTTTTTGAGGAGATTCTTTTATAATTTGATTGCCAACCGCTTGCAGTAAATGGGTTTTGCCAAGGCCCACGCCCCCATAGATAAAAAGAGGGTTATAAACGCTGCCAGGGGCCTTCACAATGGCTAGGGAGGCTGCGTGAGCTAGTTCGTTAAACCCTCCAACAATGAAGTTGTCAAAACTATAGCGAGGATTAAGATTGGTGGAGCGGTCCACTTTAAACTCTGGGAACTCCATTTGATCTTCCTCGCGCAAGGATACTGGTTGAGATGGAGCTTCTTTGGGTTTTGGGCGACTCCTCTCCACGGTGTAGCGGATTTCTTTAACTTCGTTGTCTAAACTTTTAATTGCGTGGAAAATAATCTTATTATACTTATGTTCCAGCCATTCCTTTGAGAAATTATTTGGGACTGAAACAAAAAGAGTCCCTTCTTTCTTGGAGAGGATAAAGGTGTTTTTAAGCCAGGTTGCAAAGTTTGCAGGAGAGATTTTAAACTGGAGCTGGGCCAAAGTTGCTTGCCAGAGTTCGTCTTTATTCATGGAAAGAAGATTATGGTGTGTTATTGATAATTTTCTTTTTGCGCGAAAGGTATTTGGAAAGTTGAATCTACAATCATTATTATACAAGACGACAAGGGAAACAGGAAAATTAAGATTAAACTTTGGCTTCTTGTGCAAAACCTGTGGACAAGAAGTGTACAACTACACATACTTCCCTAATCCCGTCAAGGACTATTGCTTTCTTTTTTTCAATGTAGTATATTCTACCTTATGAGCAGAACATATCAACCAAAGAAGAAAAAGAGGGCTAGAAGCCATGGATTTTTAAAACGAAGCAAGACACAGGGTGGGAAAAAGGTACTAGCCAGAAGAAGAGCAAAAGGAAGAAAGAGCCTGACTCCATAATGCTCTATGGCTCTCTCTTCAGAAAAGCGCTTGAAGCTGGCAAGAGATTTTCGCGCTGTTTCTCGCAGCCAGCGAAGCGTTAAGGAGGGGAAATTATTGCTAAAGGCAAAGGCATCTTTAAAGAGTGATTCGCGCTTTGGAATTGTAATAGCAAAACGTGTTGCAAAAAAAGCAGTGGATCGAAATCGCCTACGAAGACTTCTTTCAGAGGCACTTGGAGCAAAGAAAGATTCTTTGCTGGCATACGATATTGTCCTGGTTGCGCTTCCAGGATTTTCTTTACAAGACTTAAGTGAAGCGCAAAGTATCATTGAAAAACTTTTTTTGAAAGCCAAAATTACACAACAATGAATTTTCTCTTTTCAATTTATCATACCTTTCTTTTTGAACCCGTCTTCAATACTTTAATTCTTTTATACAACATTGTTCCGGGTGGGGATTTTGGAGTTGCAGTTATTTTAGTGACGCTGATTACGCGTTTTGCGTTTGCACCTCTGTCAGCGAAAGCAGTTGTGGCTCAGCGAAAACTCACGGCTTTGCAGCCTCAAGCCAAAGAAATTCAAGAGAAGTTTAAGGGAGACAGAGAAGGACAGGCAAAAGAGCTCATGGAGCTTTATAAGAGGGAAAAGGTAAATCCCTTAGCTGGTATCCTTCCTATTCTAATTCAAATCCCCATTCTCATCACCCTCTACCAAGTATTTTGGAAAGGACTTGCAATAGAGCAACTAGAGTTTTTGTATAGTTTTGTGGCGCATCCTGGCTTAATTGACCCTAGTTTTCTTGGTTTAGTGGACCTAGGAGAGAAGTCTTTAATTTTGGCGGTCTTTGCTGGAATATTTCAATATATCCAGGGAAAACAAATGGCGCAGTCTCGTCCACCAACGGGGGATAAAAAGAGTTTTGGTGCAACCTTTCAAAAGCAAGCTCTATATTTTTTCCCCGTTTTAACGTTATTGATTGTGTCGCAACTACCTTCTGCTATTGGATTATACTGGATAACAACGTCTTTGTTTTCTATTGCCCAGCAATGGTATCTAAAAAAGCGAGAGGTAATTGAAACATGAATATGGAGCAGCGAGAAACAGTTGAAAGAATAGCAAAAGAACTTTTTTCAATGATTAGCCTTGAAGGAAATATTCAGATTGGAGAAAAGGAGGAAGGAGGGATCGCAATAAATGTTACGTGTGAGGACTCGCAACTGTATATCGGAGAAAAGGGTCAAACCTTATCAGAAATTCTTCACATATTAAAATCCTTAGCAAGAAGGAAGCTTGGGGAATCAGTATATATAGCATTAGACATTAACGATTACTGGAAAAACAAAGAGCATTATACAAGAGAGCTTGCAAGAACTACGGCAGACGAGGTTT
>CAJXJI010000020.1 GCA_913054235.1 uncultured bacterium | reverse complement strand
TAAAAACCGCAACAGCCAGCAGAATGCTCATTCGCGCAATGGCCTATGTGGTAAAGACCAAAACAGGGGAAGAAAAGCCCTTTTTTGATGCCTTAGTGGGTATTGGAATTGAGACTCGGGTAAAGGAGCTCCAAGAATACTACGGAGGATTAAAAAAGGCAGACTGGGATGTTGGCATTGCGGTAGATGCCATTAAGGCTTCCCCATCAGTAGATGTTGTTGTGCTCATTTCCGGCGATGGAGATTATGTTCCCTTGGTAGATTACTTACAAAATCATGGAAATCGAGTAGAAGTCCTTGCCTTTGGAAAATCCACTTCCTCCAAGCTCCGTGAAGCAGCAGACGAATTCATTGACTTGGGAGAGGATTCCACAAAATACTTACTTAAAAAATCACGATGGCCAGCGATAAAGATTATAAAATAACATTGCAAGATAAAGAAATATCCTTTACATTAACTTCCCTAGCAGAGCAAGCAAATGGGAAGATTTTAGTAAGAATGGGAGACACCGTTGTTTTAGTAACAGCTGTGATGTCTCGCTATCCTTTAGATAACCTCTCCTTTTTCCCTTTAACGGTAGAGTATGAAGAGCGATTCTACGCTGCAGGGAAGATTTTGGGCTCTCGGTACATGCGAAGAGAAGGAAGACCTTCAGATGAAGCGGTGATTACGGCTCGTGTAATTGATCGCGCCATTCGTCCGTTATTCCCTGAAGGATTTAATCGCGAGGTTCAAGTTATCTGTACTGTACTCTCTTGGGACGCAAAAAACGATCCCGATTTAATGGGATTAATGGGAGCTTCCCTTGCGCTCTCAACCTCTAACATTCCTTTTGCGGGACCCGTTGGAGTTATTCGCATTGGAAGAATAGATGGAAACTTTATCTTAAATCCAACCTATGAGGAGCGAGAAAAATCAGATCTTGATTTTGTCTTAGCTGCTACCAAGAAAGATGGCGAGGTTCTCTTTAATATGATTGAAGCAGAGGGTAAGGAAGTTTTAGAAGAGATATTTCAAGAAGCCTTAGAATTTGGCGAGCCGTTCCTTGGAGAAATCATTGAATTTCAAGAAAAGATTGCAAAAGAACAGGGAAAAGAAAAGATCCTCTTTGAAGCTCCGGGATCTGACGCTGAACTTGTACGTGAATGCAAAGAATTTATAGGGGACAAATTAAAAGAAGTTCTCTTTTTTGGCGAGAAGACTTCACGCATGGATGCTGCCAATGATTTAAAAGCAGAGCTTGCTTACTATATTGATGGAAAGTATCCGGGCGAAGGAAAATCAAGTCCTGCAAAAGATTACTTTGAAAGTGAGATTAATCGACTCATTCATGAAGCAGCTCTTCGTGAAGGAACTCGAGTAGATGGGAGAAAACTAAATGAGCTTCGTGAGATTTCAGGAGAGGTAAATCTTTTACCTCGCACGCATGGTTCAGGATTTTTTACTAGAGAACTTACCAAAACACTTTCCCTGCTTACGCTAGGCGCACCAGGAGATCATAGACTTTTGGAAGGTATGGAGTTTATTGGAAAGAAGCGCTTCATGCACCACTACAACTTCCCTCCCTACGCACCAGGCGAGGTAAAACCCATGCGAGGTCCTGGAAGGCGAGAGATTGGTCATGGAATGCTAGCTGAAAAAGCACTCTTGCCAGTAATTCCTTCTTCTGAGCAATTCCCATACACTATTCGTATTGTAACAGAAGTTCTTTCTTCCAATGGCTCAACCTCTATGGCTGCGGTTTGTTCTTCCACGCTTGCTCTTCTGGATGCTGGAGTTCCCATCACGCGACCAGTTGCTGGTATTTCAATGGGAGTAATGATGGCAGAAAATGGTAAGGATTATGCAATCTTAACTGACATTCAAGGACCAGAAGATCACCATGGCGACATGGACTTTAAGGTGGCAGGGACCAAAGAGGGAATTACCGCAATTCAACTGGACGTAAAAATACAGGGCATTAACAAGCAAATATTTAAGGAAACTCTGGCAGCTGCAAAAGAAACCAGATTTAAGATTTTAGACACTGTTATTGAAAAATTGTTAGCCAAGCCCAGAGAAGAACTCTCACCCTTTGCTCCTCGCATTGTTGTTATTCAAATTAAGCCAGAAAAGATCGGTATGGTTATTGGCCCTGGAGGAAAGACTATTAACAAGATCATGGATGAAACCGGGGTAGAAATTGACATTGACGACTCAGGTGAAGTCTTTATCACCACAGACAACGCCGAAATGGCAAAGAAAGCTTCTGATATGGTGCGCGGCATTGTAAAAGAGGTTGAGGTAGGAGAATTATACGACGGGACGGTGCGTAAAATAATGGACTTTGGAGCATTTGTTGAAATACTCCCAGGACATGATGGATTAGTCCACATTTCCCAACTTGCCAATGAGCGCGTTGAGAAAGTAACCGACGTAGTAAATGTAGGAGACGTAATCCCTGTAAAGGTTATCAAGATTGACGACCTTGGAAGAATTGATCTTTCGCTAAAAGAAGCAAAAGAACAACAGGTATAATCCACAATGGAAAAGAAACTCGAGCAGCAAACTTCAGATGAGCCAACAGAAGAGAAGTTGGAATTTTTAAAAAGGATAGAGGTTCGCACCATGGCAAAAGATATTGCCAGGCTCAGAAAGGAAGAGGCAAAAAAAGAACGAGAACGTATAGAAGCATTGCAAAAAGAGCCAGAGCAAAAAGAGAACCCTCAAATAGTTCTCTCCCAGCAGCAACTCCCAAAGGAACTTTCAAAAAAACCACAAGCGTCAGAAAAGCAAAAGCTAATCCCAAGGCGCCCTCTCAAGCAATCTGAAAAATTATTTATTCGTTTGTTCATAGGCGCCATCCTCATATTCCTTATCTTTAATGCAGTGGCTTTTGGATTCTGGTACTTTTTAAAGAAAAACACAGCGTCGCAGCCAATATCACAAGACGCTCGCCAAGAGGTGCAAGCTCCTCCTCCAGCTCCTATTGCTCCGCAGCCAATTCCTGTTAAGCCAGCGCCTCCTACTCCAGTAGTATTTTTTCAAGCACCAAAACAAGAACTCTTTATTACAGCTCCATCAGACCTCCTTTTTGAACTTCAGGATTTTCTCTTGCAAGCTCCACCTCTTGGAATCACTACTATTACCCTATCAAACACTCTTTCTGTGGAGGAATTCCTTCAAGGAGCAAACATTATGGTGCCACAAGACCTTAAAGAAAGGTTGGGAGAAAATTTCATGCTCTTTTCTTATGTTGCAGGACAAAAAAATCGTCTTGGGTTTATCATAGATCTTAAAGACACAACAAACGTAGTAGAGCTTTTGGGTTCCTGGGAGGAGAGCATGGAACAAAATGTAACTTCCTTTTTTAATATTATTGGAAAGAAAGGATCAGCATATACTCCCTTCTTTCGCTCTACTAGTTATAGTAAAATACCTATTCGCTTCCAGACCTTTTCTGTGATAGACTTTGGAATTGTATACGGTATTATTGATAACAAATTATTATTCACCAGCTCTCTTGAAAGTTTTCACAGAGCAGTTGATCTCCTTGAAACCATATGAACAACGATTTTATTAAAAAAGCAGAGCTAAGCCTTAAAGAGAAAAAGACTCATTTAGAGCAAGAGCTTTCTTCATTTGCTACAAAAGATCCTGGTTTAAGGGGCGATTGGGATACAAAGTATCCAAGAACCCCAGAAGGAGGACTAGAAGAGGCTGCTGGTGAAGTAGAAGAGTACTCTACCAATCTTCATATTGAGTTTAGTTTAGAAGTGCAACTTAAAAATGTAAACACTGCTTTAGCTCAAATTGAAAAGGGCGCATATGGAATATGCCAGAATTGCAAAACAGAGATTTTAAAAGAACGCATTCTTGCTATACCAGAGTCTCAATACTGCACAACGTGCACAAAAAAACAGTAGCAGCGCACATAAAAACAAAGGCCGGGAAATCCCGGCTTTTGTCTTATTCTATGTAAAGTATTCTATCGAAATGGATTTGCGGCACCTCGAACCTCAAAGTGTACATGACACCCAGTTGCACTCCAGCCAGTACTGCCTGTATAACCAACAAGCTGCCCCTGATATACCTTTGCTCCAGGAGTCGTGAGAATTGATCCAAGATGCCCATAATAGGTTACCACTCCATTGGGGTGTAAAATACGAACATAGTTTCCTCCAATAGAAGTATACCCTGTTCTTTGCACGGTTCCTCCAGCTCCAGAATATACCGACTCCCCACAAGATCCATTAGAAAAGTCTATTGCATTAAACGCATGCAGTCCCTGGGTAATACGGTGTGGAGCAGGAATTGGATAGATAAAGTAGGAGTTTGCAAGAGGAGTGAGTCTGCCCTGAGGGACAACTGAGGGTTGAATACCATTTGGAATAATCAAAAAATCTCCTGCAAAAATAGCAGAAGACGATTCCAGGGCATTAAAAGAAACAATCTTTTTGGTGTCGGCTTGGTACCATCCTGCAATTTCACTCAAGGTATCATTGGGCCTAACTAAGTGCAAAGCACCAGAAGTAGGAAGAATCACAAGCTCTTGGTCTTGCTTTAATATAGAGTTTGAAGATAAATCATTTGCCCAAATAACTGTGCTTAAAGAAATACCAAATTGTTCTGCCACACTTGCAACAGTATCCTCTTTTTGTACAATATATCTTGTAATCTCTGGGCGAAGATCAGCCTCCAGTTGTCCTACGATAGCTCCCAGTATTTGAGGAGTAACAGTCAAAGGAGGAGTGGCCGCCCGCAAAGTATCATGATTCACAAACATTAATTCTGGAGTTCCAGGGACTGGAGCACGCTGTGAGGAAAGCTCAAAACTTGAAAGAACATTTGCCCTCAAGCCTAAATCTCCCTGCTCCTCTATGGTGCGGAAGCTTAATATGAGTAATAGGAACGTAACTGCCACAGCTACATATAAAAGAGGACTAAGACCAGTCCGCTGTATATTCGGAACTTCTCCCTGAGTGTTGTTCATATCTATTATTTAATGTTACGCTTTGCGCTCTTAAAGTCAATGTCTGTATCCACACCCTTTTTACTTGAATTTACCTTAAACCAACCATGAATCTATACTCAATTAAAGTCATAAAAGAACTGCTCAAAGCACATGAAACTACTTTAAAGAAACACTTAGGGCAGAATTTTTTGTTAGAAAAGAAAATTGCAGCAAAAATGCTTGCTGCAGCACAGCTCTCAGGCAAAGATACAGTTTATGAAATAGGTCCAGGACTTGGAACGTTAACAAAAGAACTTGCACAAAATGCCAGCAAGGTTACTGCAATAGAGAAAGATCCCGCCATGGTAAAGATTTTAAAAGAAACTATCAAAGACCTTTTGAATGTAGAGATTATTCAAGCTGACGCTCTTAAGGTAGCTTTGCCTCAAGAGAAGTATAAGGTGGTGGCGAACTTACCCTATTACCTTACTTCGCCTCTAATACGTATGTTCCTTGAGGCACGAAACAAGCCAGAGCTCATGGTATTTATGGTACAAAAAGAGATTGCACAAAGAATCTGCGCTAAACCCTCCACTATGAGCATACTGGCTGTATCTGTACAGTTTTATGCAAAAGTAAAAATTGTATCCATTGTTTCCAAGAACTCTTTTTGGCCTCGACCCAAGGTAGACTCCGCGATTATACAGATTGTGCCGAAAAAAAATCTATCTTCTTTAGATTCTGATCTTTTCTTTCGTATTGTGAAAATAGGATTTAAGCAGCCAAGAAAACAATTGGGGAATAATCTTTCAGCAGGCTTCAATTTTACAAAAGATACAGTAGAAGCTTGGCTTGGTAAAAATAATCTTCAGTCAACTTTGAGAGCACAAACACTCTCTGTTGAAGATTGGGTAGCGCTAACAAAATCTTTTCCTAAAACCTAGTGAATTAAAGAGAATCTGATACAATACAACAATGCGATTTTTTCCAATCATTTTACTTGCTACTGTTCTTATCTTAATTCCCGCACTTATATTCGGTGCTCTCAATACTCCAGACCTTGTTTATCCAACAGAAAAGGATTCTCCTGTTTGGAAAGGGCAAATCAAGTTTCAATGGAACACAACAGCACCATTTTCTGAGTATCATATAAACTTGCCCAGTGGAGAATCAGAAGAAAAGGTCATTGGTTCTCTTCAAAAAACCTTTACTGGCTTGCCCGTGGGAGAATATTCATGGGCAGTACGATCGTGCAACAATGCTCAAGGAACAGGGTGTGGAGACTGGAGCGCAACTCAAACGTTTTCAATTATACCAGCTCCTCTTGAAGTTACGGGGGGGCTTATCCCTTGTGGCAGACAATACGACGACCCTCTTACAGCTAATGATGAAAGTAAGCCGTGCGGCTTTTCCCATATTATCTTGCTTATCAAAAACGTCCTTGATTTTGTGTTATGGCGCTTGGGTCTTTTAATAATTGCAGCGTTAGCTGTTTTCACAGGGTTTTTCACTTATTTTTCTTTTGGTGCGCCTGACATTGGTGTGAGAATTAAGACACTCTGGCGTGCACTCTTTATAGGGTACCTCGTATCGCTTTTTGCATGGGTTATTATCAATGTTGTTCTTAGCGCTCTTGGATTTCAAGTACAGTTTTTTGGTTCATGGTGGCAACTACCTTTCTGATATTTTCTTGTTAGTGTATAATAATACAATAGATTTTTATGCAAACACAGCTTAAAAAATTATTAACCCTTCCAATTATACACAAGCGATTTCTCTTCCCGCTGACTGGGCTGATTTTAGTATTTTCCCTATTCCCATTACACACAGCAGATGCTATTTTGCCTATTATTATTGGAGGTGCTTTGCTTGCAGGTTTCTTTATTGATATTCCTGTTTTTTCAGAGATTGTAGATGGAGTTGGGGGACTCTTCTTGGAGGCCCTTCTTACTTTTTTTAATATAATCCTTGGGGTAATCGCAGCAATCCTCCAGGGTTTTTATACCGGGATTGGAACTGTAATGCATGAAATAATTAGATATTTTATGGGCATCCCTATAAGCCCGGCGAGTCCAGATATAATTCCATTTGTAAAAGAGGCTTTTACCTTTTCACAAATGTTTGTCAACTCAATTTTTATCCTCGTATTAGTATTTATTGGCCTGGCAACAATTCTTCGTATTCAATCATATCAGATTCAACGCACCCTCCCTCTTCTTTTAATTGTTGCACTGCTAGTCAACTTTAGCGGAGTACTTGTAGGTTTTATCGTTGATATGGGGAACATTGTTGCAGTCTATTTTTTAAATAACTCTATTGATAGTAGTTGGTGGACACACCCGTGGCAAGGCATAAATCTTAACGCAGAAAATGTAGGCCAAAATATTGCGCGCATACTATACTACGCGGTTGGGAGCTTCATTTACTTTATCGTTATGCTTCTTTTTGGGGTAAGAGTTATCATCTTATGGACCCTAACCATTTTAGCTCCTTTTGCTTTTGCTGCTCTTGTGCTACCTGCCACCAGATCTTACTGGACACAATGGTGGAGCCAACTTATTCAATGGTCTATTATTGGAATCCCTATCAGCTTCTTTCTTTATCTTTCAGGACGGGCCATTAGTGCAGATCTCCCTGCCGTAAATGGAATTGATCAGCTCATAGTTGCAATGTTTGCTCCCATAAGTGCCCTCGTTCTTTTACTCATCGGTGTAATGTTTAGCATGCAACTTGCTCCTGCTGGCGCAAGCAAGGTTGTTGACTTTGGTAAAAAATGGGCCACCAGCGCAGCAATGGCTGCAGGGGGTGCCGCGTGGAGAAAACTTGAGGGTGCAAACATTGTAGAGGGAGGTGGAAGAATATCAAGAGTTGGTTCTCGTCTTCGCAAATGGGGAGGAGGGAATGCTACTGCCTTACAGCAGGAACGCAGTGGAAAAGAAAAAGAGCTTCAAGACTTAAAAGACTCGCCCTACACTGACAATGCAGAAGAATCTAAGAGAAAAAAGGTATTAGAATCAGAGATTACGGGTCTTAAGGTAGACGAAGAAAAAGCTAAAGAAAAAGAATCACAACCATGGTATCGAAGACCAGGGCACTATACAGGAGGACTTGCAGCGCGCGTGGTAGGAGGTGCTATTGAATTTTCGAGCAAAGAGGCCACTATGCGTATGCTTGATAGAGATGTGCGACAACAAGAGGAAGCAACAAAAGAGGGAGCAGGAAGAGATTCTTGGGCAGTCTTTAATATGTATAATCAAGAAAAAGCAAAGGGTAATTTGGCAAATAAAAATAGAATGGTGGGACTGCTCAATGGAATTCGCGAAAGAGGCGATAGCGATGACATAGAAGACGCCATCAAAGATGGAAGCCTAAAAGGAGAAGATATTGGCATGTCTATTATAACGGGCGAGCGCGCTGGACCACCACAGTTTCGTCCTCTTCTAAAATCCTTTTATAGTCAAATTATGCTACACCCAGAAAAATACGGATTTAATGCTACATCTAAGAAAGACGCAGAAACTGGGAAAATGATCTTTGAAGGAAAAGATGCTAAGTGGCTTTCCCGTCAACTTATAAGTATTCCTACTAAATTTACTAATCAAGATTTTCAAGGTGATACCATTGCCCCAGAAAACTTTGATATGAGCACAGAAGAAGGAAG
>CAJXJI010000019.1 GCA_913054235.1 uncultured bacterium | reverse complement strand
TGCGGAGGGGGTGAGATTCGAACTCACGGTACCTTGCGGCACTTCGGTTTTCAAGACCGATGCAATAAGCCGGACTATGCGACCCCTCCTCTATACATACTGGCGGTGGAGGTGGGATTCGAACCCACGAGAGGATTGCTCCCCTAGCACATTAGCAGTGTGCTGCTTTCAGCCACTCAGCCACCCCACCCAACTTTCCCTATCTTATCCTATTTTCTTAATATTTCAACCTTTGAATTTACTTTCAAACTCTGCTATATTCAAACATGTATCAGCTTTAAAACCATGCTCCCGTAGTTTAACGGATAGAATGAGGGATTGCGGATCCCTTGATACAGGTTCGATTCCTGTCGGGAGCACATGACACTTGCCACTCCTCTGCTTGAGGTTCCAAGAATAGGGCCAGTTTATCAAAAACGCTTAAAAGCAATGGGAATCACCACTATTCGTGATCTTCTTTTGCATTTCCCACGTTCTTATCAAGACCTCTCAAACATAACTCCTGTAAACCAAGCACAAGAAGGAAACGAGTATTGTTTTTTGGGAACACTATCAGAACTTATAGAGAAAAGAACGTTTAAGAAACGGATGTCCATTGTAGAGAGTATTATTAAAGATAAAACAGGGAGCATGAGGGTGGTATGGTTTAACCAGCCATATCTTAAGGAAACTTTAAAACCAGGAGAAGAAGTATATCTTGCAGGAAAAGTAATTCGAGACAAAAGCGGTATCCATCTTTCCAGTCCTTCTTTTGAGAAAGCACAGGGAGTCCCCATTCATACTGCTCGCCTTGTTCCTATATACAAAGAAACCAAAGGGGTATCTTCAAAATGGCTGCGCTCTATTATCTATATGCTCCTTTACTCCATGGGAACTCTTCAAGAGTCCCTCCCTCCTTCACTCCTTAAAGACAGGAACCTACCTTTGTTTAAAGATGCTCTTTTTGCAATTCATTTCCCGAACACTAAAAAAGATTCAGAGCTTGCCAAAAAGCGCTTCTCTTTTGAAGAACTCTTTTTCATATCTTTGTTTGTATTAACACAACGAAAAAAGCTTTCTGAAGCAAAAGCTCCAGCAATTGCATTTACTCCAGACATTATGAAGCGTTTTACCTCAAAACTTTCCTTTACTCTAACAGACGCGCAAAAGAAAGCTGCCTGGCATATTTTAAAAGATATAGCTAAGCCAAGACCCATGAACAGAATCCTGCAAGGGGATGTAGGTTCTGGAAAAACCGTGGTAGCTGCTATGGCTTCTCTGGCCGCAGTAAAGGCAGGGTATCAAGTAGCTTTTATGGCTCCAACAGAAATTTTAGCGCAACAGCACTTTAAAACCGTAGGAGAATCTCTCGCGCACTTTCGCATGACCATTGGCCTTTTAACAGGGAAAACAGATAGATTCATATCTCCAAAACTTCCCAATGATTCCATTGAAATCTCAAGAAAAAAACTCTTGGAAAGAGTGAAGGAAGGAACCATTGATGTGTTAATTGGCACCCACGCATTAATTCAAGACAAAGTAAAATTCAACAACCTTGCCTTAGTTATTATTGATGAACAGCACCGCTTTGGAGTACGGCAAAGAAAAAAGCTTCAACCCAAAACAAAGCTCATTGCGCATTTTCTTTCCATGACCGCAACCCCTATTCCAAGAACCTTGGCAATGAGTGTGTATGGAGATTTGGATCCCACAATTATTGACGAGCTTCCAAAAGGAAGGAAGAAAGTTGAAACAAAGATTGTCCCGCCAGAGGAAAGAAAAAAAGCATATGCGTTTATTGCAAAGGAGGTAAGAAAAGGAAGACAGGTATTTGTAATCTGTCCCCGTATTGAGAAAGTAGAGGAAGGGGAGATATCCGAACTAAAAACAGTTAAAGAGGAGTATGAGAAATTGTCCAAAGACATTTTTCCTAACCTTGAGATTGAAATACTCCACGGGAAAATGGGGGCACCACAAAAAGAACAGATTATGCGCCACTTGAAAAGAGGGAAGATAGATATTCTTGTTTCAACCTCTGTTATTGAAGTTGGCGTGGATATTCAAAACGCCACCGTTATGATGATAGAGAATGCAGACAGATTTGGGCTAGCCCAGCTTCATCAATTCAGAGGAAGAGTAGGCAGATCTCGTTATCAATCATACTGCCTCTTATTTACAGAGTCCAATGTTCCAAAAACAAAACAGCGCTTGAAAGCTTTGCTTGAATCTGAGAATGGATTTCAATTAGCAGAGAGAGATTTACAACTCAGGGGACCAGGAGACTTTGCAGGAAACAAACAATGGGGACTTCCCGACTTTGCCATGGAAAATCTCGCCAATCTTCCCTTGGTCCAGGAAGCAAGAGATGCCGCGCAAGAACTTTTAGAAAAAGACCTTATGCTAAAAAATTATCCACAATTAAAAAATAGGCTCCAAGAGCTACAAGAGAAGTTGCATTTGGAATAATCTTTAGGTCTTTGCCCTATACTTTGGAGTTACCCAAAAACCCAAATACTTTCCTATCATCCATCTGGTTTGCGCTTCCACTGCAGGAACCGCCATTAAAAATATCATGGATAAAGGGAGGAGAGCCCATTGAGCAACAAACCAAAAAGCTTTCAACTTACCAAAACTCGGTCTTCGTTTGGGAAGTAAGTACAAGCTTAACACTCCAGTTCCAATTAATCCAATCATAGAAAAGGTAAGTATACTACTTACAAACCGTGGGAGGTTATATGAAAGAAGAGTTTCAGAAAAAGCATCTCCCCCCAGCATGAGAGGCAGCCAACCTAAAGCAAAGATAAGAAAGGGAGCCGTTGCCCAACTCCAATGACTTTCCAATAACTCAACTCCCAGAGTCAGCTTTCTTTTTTTAGGTATGCTTTTATCTTTTGCAAACCCAAAAAATACGTACGCTATCTCTCCTACTCCATATGCCCATCTTCGATGTTGCATGTAGATATTTTTTAGTGTAGTCCATATATTTTTTGCTGCATTAGCATCCATAGATACCGGATAGTACAAAGACTGAACCTTGTAATTTCCCTTGTAGTGAAAAAAACACTGCCAAAAAATATGGGAGTCATCGTTTACTACATTTGGAGCACGGAAGTTCACGTCCACCAGTGCCTGAAATGACATTGCATGAGAAGAAAAAGTAATGAGCTTCTCTGGGCGCTGCTGATTCATGGTATGCCAGAACGTAGAAGAAAAAGCAAACACTCTTGAAATCGGTGGCACATTCCAAATATTGTTTAGATACAGAGGAATTGGCTGAAAACTGGTGTGCACTGCGTCCGGGGTTGTTATGTAGTACCAAGTAAGGCAAGAGAAATACTGAGGATACACTACAGTGTCAGCATCCAAAGAAGAGATAATAACATTTTCGTAGGGAATCTTTAACGTATCCAATATCTCTTCCTTTGCTACCTTTGCTGCAAATGATTCATTAGATCCTTTTCCAGCTATTTCTCCTGGTATGTTGTCTTTGTGCTTTGTTATTAAAAACTTAAAGAACTGTTCTCCAAATTCTTTTTTGAGTATATATGCTTTTTTTTGCGCCTCCTCACCTTCTCGCTCCTCAATACCCAATACTATAATCATTTTATCTTTTGGATACGTACTATTTTCTATAGCCTCAAGCGTAGGGCGCAAAACCTCCAAAGACTCTCTATACGTTGGAATAACAACAAGATGATATAAGTGTTTGAAAGAAGGAAGTTTTTCTAACGCTCCCGTCCAATCTTTCTTCTCATTTATGCGCATATGTTGATACCCTGTCCATAAATGAAACGCAAAGTATAGCGTACGAAGCAAAAGGTAAATAACAAACGCAATCATAAAGAAAGCCACCCAAACTGGTTGTAGCCAAGAAAAAATAATAGCAAGCACAATCGTCCCCCAGGTAAGAAAACCTGGAAGCATTTCCAACAGGCGATAGAATTTTCTATCTTTTTCGTATGCAAGATCAGATGCTTTGCCTATATGAGAATAATTTTCTGGAAGAGGCATAAGGTAAAGCGGTCCCGACGGGATTCGAACCCGTGATTTCCTGGATGAAAACCAGGCGTCCTGGGCCAGACTAGACGACGGGACCTACGAGCGTTACTGTAGCTCAAAAATTGCAAAAAATCAACCTTTTGTTATGCTCTCAATGTATGACTATTCTTGGTGTTGAAACCTCATGTGATGATACAGGAATTGCGATTATAGAGGGCAAGGGTAAGCCTTGGCCCCGTTTTCGTATTCTTTCAAATATTGTTGCTTCCCAAATAGAAATACACAAAAAATACGGAGGAGTATACCCTCACATGGCAAAGCGAGAACACATTGTAAATCTCCCTATTACTCTTAAAGCGGCGTTGAAAAAAGCAAAGCTCACAGAAAAGAATCCTGGAATTGATGCTATATCCATAACCTATGGACCAGGTCTTTCTCCTTGCTTATGGACAGGTATTAACTTTGCACAAGAGTTAGCGAAAAAATGGCACGTTCCCTTGATTCCAGTAGACCATATGGAAGGACATCTTTTAGTCGGTCTATTTACCGGAACAAAAAAACAAGCACAATTTCCCGCAATAGTTCTTTTAGTATCTGGAGGACATACCCAGCTTATGCTCATGAAGAATATTGGAAAATATGAGCTTTTAGGAGAAACCAGGGATGATGCAGCAGGAGAGGCTTTTGATAAAACAGCACGAATTCTTGGACTTTCCTATCCTGGGGGCCCAAAACTTGAAAAAGAGGCTGCTCTCGCAAAAACTCCTTTGGATATTTCACTGCCTCGTCCCATGATGCAAAGTTATGATTTTGACTTTAGTTTTTCTGGACTAAAAACCGCCGTACTCTATGATTACCAAAAAAGAACAAAGAAGGTTCAAAAATCCAAACAGTATGTACGCGGCATGGCAAAAGAAATCCAGCAAGCAATCATTGATGTGTTAATAAAAAAGACACTGCGGGCTCAAGAGCAATATAGGACAAAAAGTGTTATTCTAGGAGGAGGAGTTTGCGAGAACAAAGAGTTGCGATCTCAGCTTGCGGGCAAACTCAAGAAAGAAAACATACCGCTCTTCCTTCCTTTAAAATCACTGGCAGGAGATAATGGGGTAATGCCGGCTCTTGTGGGATACTTTCTTTATCAAAAAAAGAAATATCCAAAAAACCCTGAATCCATTGTAGCTAACCCCAATCTTCAATTAGACTAAAAATTCATGAAAGAATTAGCGCGAGCATACAATCCACAAGAAACAGAAGATAGAATCTATCAACTCTGGGAAAAGAGCGGCTTTTTTAATCCAGATGTTCTCATTAAAAATAAGGTAATAAAAAAGACCGCAAACCCATTTTCCATTGTTCTTCCTCCGCCAAACGTAACAGGCGCTCTGCATATGGGTCACGCTGCCATGCTAGCTGTAGAAGATATTCTTATCCGCTACCATAGAATGAAAGGGGAGCGAACACTTTGGCTGCCCGGCACTGACCACGCTGCCATTGCAACAGAATCTAAGGTAGAACAAATTCTTCAAAAAAAAGAAGGGGAAACTAGGCATGACTTGGGCAGAGAAAAATTTCTTTCTCAAGTACAACAATTTGCAAAAGAGAGCCACGATGCCATTATCCATCAAGTAAAAAAAATGGGG
The DNA here is from genome assembly GCA_913054235.1 of uncultured bacterium. Classification (GTDB taxonomy): domain Bacteria; phylum Patescibacteriota; class Minisyncoccia; order Minisyncoccales; family UBA10102; genus 01-FULL-49-22b. The sequence continues at coordinate 2,987 of CAJXJI010000019.1, read as the reverse complement.
GCATCTTTGGATTGGAGCCGCGAAGCATATACTTTAGACACAGAGCGAAGCCTTGCTGTAAAAACTGCATTTGAAAGAATGTATAAGGAAGGTCTGGTGTATCGGGGAGATCGAATTGTAAACTGGGACCCCAAAATGCAGACCACAGTATCAGACGATGAAATTGAGTGGAAAGAAGAGCAAGCTCCTTTTTACTATTTAAAATATGGTCCCTTTACTATTGGTACTGCCAGGCCCGAAACCAAATTCGGAGACAAGTACGTAGTCATGCACCCAAAGGATAAAAGATACGCAAAATACAAACAAGGAGAAAAAATTCAGCTTGAATGGATTTCAGGAATCATTAGCGCAACCATTATTAAAGATGACTCCGTTGATATGGATTTTGGCACCGGAGTAATGACGATAACTCCTTGGCATGATAGAACTGACTTTGAGATAGCAGAACGCCACAACTTAGAAAAGGAACAGATAATTGACCAGAAAGGAAAGCTCCTTTCTATTGCAGGAGAATTTCAAGGCATACATATTAAAAAAGCTCGTCCTTTGCTTGTGGAAAAACTTAAAGAAAAGGGTCTTTTAAAAAAGATAGATAAAACCTATACCCACCGCATTGCAACCAACTCCAGGGGAGGAGGCATAATTGAGCCCCAAATTATGCGCCAGTGGTTTATAGATGTTAAAAAAGAGTTTTCTTTTCCACATACAGGGCTCGCAGGAATAAAAAAAGGACAAAAAACCACGTTAAAGAAGCTCATGCTTCATGTGGTAAAAACAAAACAAGTTGAGATTCTTCCCAAGCGTTTTGAGAAAATATACTTTCATTGGATTCTGAATCTGCGCGACTGGTGTATTTCCCGCCAAATATGGTTTGGGCACCAAATTCCGGTTTGGTATAAAGGCAAAGACATCAAGGTTGGAACTGCGCCACCAACAGAGCAAGGCTGGCAACAAGATCCAGATACTCTAGATACCTGGTTTTCTTCGGGACTCTGGACCTTTTCTACATTAGGCTGGCCAAAGAAGACTAAGGATTTTGATACATATCATCCAACCTCGGTTCTTGAAACAGGATATGATATCTTGTTTTTCTGGGTTGCAAGAATGATCTTAATGAGTACCTACCTTATAGGTGAAGTTCCTTTCCGCACTGTATACTTGCATGGCTTGGTAAGAGACGAACAAGGAAGAAAGATGTCAAAATCACTTGGTAACGTTATTGATCCTTTAACCATGGTAGAAAAGTACGGAGCCGATGCTACCCGCTTATCTTTAATTATTGGAGCCGCTCCTGGAAACGATCTAAAGCTTGCAGAGGACCGCGTGAAAGGATATAGAAACTTTGCAAACAAACTCTGGAACATTGCAAGATTTATTCAAATGAACACCGAGGATTACAAAGAAGAAAAGAATCCTAAACTCTCAAGTAAAGATACAAAGATTCTCTCTGACTTTAAAAAGACTAAACAAGAAGTAACAAAGCTTATTGAAGAATATCGTCTTTCCCAGGCCGCAGAAACCCTATATCATTACACTTGGCACACATTGGCAGATAAAATATTGGAAGACTCAAAAGAAGTGTTGGAGAATAAAAAAACAAGAAGTGCCAGGCAGTATGTCCTTTCTATGGTATTACAAGAACTTTTGCGCCTTCTTCATCCCTTTACTCCCTTTGTTACAGAAGAACTATACCAACAACTTTTCCTGAAAGATAAAAAGAAAAACTTAATGATAGAATCTTGGCCAGCATGAATTATCCATTACTCCTCTTCTTTGGGCTTGTTCCAAGCATAATCTGGCTTGCTTATTACTTAAGAAAAGATGCTCATCCAGAGCCCAATTCAGTAATTCAAAAAGTGTTTCTTTTGGGCATGCTTGCAACGCTTCCTGCCATTGTGCTGGAGCTTGGTTTGCGCTCTTTATTCTCATTCCTTCCTTTTTCTGAAGGAGTCATCCTGATTCTATACATCTTTCTTGGAGTAGCTCTAGTAGAAGAAGTTCTTAAGTTCTTTGTAGTACGCTTCTTTGTGTACAGAAATAAAGCGTTAGACGAACCTGTGGATCTCATGCTCTATATGATAATAGCTGCTCTTGGATTTGCTGCCTTTGAAAATATCTTACTTCTATTTGGATTGGGGCCTTCATCTCCCGTTTCAAGTATTGTAGCTCTAACCTTAGTACGCCTTGTGGGAGCCACACTCCTTCACGCCCTGAGCTCTGGAACCTTTGGATACTTTCTTGTTCGCTCGTTCTTTGATGGAAAAAGGAAGTATTTGTATGTGGCAACTGGTCTTTTTGTAGCAACCCTCTTGCATGGTCTTTTCAATTTCTATATACTACAAACAGAGGGGTTAACAAAACTCCTTATTCCTGCTATCATTCTAATCGGATTGGCAATTTTTGTATCATTAAGTTTTAAACAATTACAAAAGATAATAAAATTACGACCATAATATGCCATCATTTTTTGAAAAATTAAAAAACAGCATGGGTGTAGAAGAAGAGGAATACGAAAACGAAGAGGTTGAAGAGGAACGGCCCAAGCAAAAAAAGTCTCTTCTCAAAACTAAAGATAAGAAAAACGAGGACGATGAAAAAAAGAAGATACCTGTAAAATCTTCAAGCAAAGAAGCTGCGGTTCCCTCAAAAGAGGAAGCTCCTGATTGGTTTGAGCCCGAAGGTGAATTAGCTGTTGATGTATATCAAACAGACACTGAAATTATTATTCAATCAACCATTGCAGGCGTAAAAGCAGAAGACTTAGATATCTCCATTGAAAGCGACATCGTTACTATTTCAGGAGAGCGCAAAAACATTGTGCAAGATAAAGGAAAGAATTACTTTTATCAAGAATGCTTCTGGGGAGCTTTCACAAGAGAGATTATTCTCCCAGAGGAAATAGATGGAGCAAGAGCAGAAGCGAGTATGAAAGATGGCGTATTCACTTTGCGTATTCCAAAAATTGAGCGGCAGAAAATAAAGAAGGT
>CAJXJI010000018.1 GCA_913054235.1 uncultured bacterium | reverse complement strand
ATTAAAGAAGAAAAATAATATGAAACCAATACAATGCCATTTATGGCAAAAAGACAAAATCACTCAGGAAGACTTTGATTTTGAAGTAGTCAAAACGTATTACGAGTATTCCCATGACTGGAGATACTTGGAAAGATGTAAACAATGCGATCAGTTGTACGTAAGTGATAACGTTGAGCACATTGATTGGTCTGAAGGAGACGATAAAATATACACTACGCTTATTCCTGTATCTAAAGAGGAAGCGAAACAGTTTGATCCAAATGATAAGTCGCCCTTGGAGCTATTGGCATCTGACCCGGTGCTTTTGTGGAATCCTGATGATAGCGTGAAATGGGTTAGAAAAAACTCGCTCTCAAAATAAATCAGGGAGAGCCCTTACTGCCGAAATTATCGTTATTGATGGAGTGATATGTCGCATAACGTGCGTTGAGTGGAAAGAGTGGACACTTTGTTAATTTTGTGCTATGAATTATTTAGCGTTTTCGCACCTTGGCAACTAAAAAATACGAAAAAACGAAAAACGATATAGAGGAGTAGCACTAATGGATCGGAAAAACTTACCGCTTTATGACCAGGCCTTATTTTGTGATGCATTTGAGGAACGAAGAACTTCGGGATCTCTCAGGTTTGCCTTGAACACAATATTGGGTGAAGTTGAAGAATTAGAAACCACGCCGTCTCTTGAGGAGACACTTTCTCCTATGAGAGAGCTGATAAGGGTGTATCGCCAGAGAGGTGCACATCCGTTCTTTATACAACAGGCGATTCGGTTGTGTATGGATAGATTTTCTCGAACTTTGCGTGAATCGATCATGGAGGCTGTTAACAAGAATCTTGAAAGAAGCTTTTCGCAAAGGCAACAGGTACCTGGTTCTTCAACACTGAGGCTTGTTCAACGGCTTTCTTCGAGGCTGTACGACGGAAAATTACCAATAGAGCTTGAGCAAGGCATTCTAAGCGGTGCAATTACTGAGCTTGAAGCAGAAGTCATGATTTTTGCAGGTTCAGATGGTTCAAAAGAGGCAGATACAATATGGAGGGCAAATAAAGCCGAGGTCTTTAGACTTGTCTTGGGTCATCCTGCAGCAGATATTGTTACGCTTGCTACGCTTTTGCGGGCGTCTTTTAGCCTCGACAATATTAGGAAAACTATGGCAACAGTAGAGATACCTATGGCAGCAGACCCGTATGTTCAATTTTTCTTGCGTGAGAGGATCCAGCAACTAGGAATTTCAGAAGTTATTAGGCACACGCTTGAAACATGGTCAGATCAACGTCCAGTTACCTGGGAAATTTTTTGCAATCTCTTTAATGAGCTACAGTTTTCTGGAAAGCCCTGGGGAACTCAAGCACTTCAAACGCTCTTAACGATAAAAGAGACAGGGGATCCTCAGCAGAAGTACGCAGCACGGCAAGTGCTTCATCTTCATTCCCTGAGTAGCGCAGATCTTCTCTGGGTGGTTATTCCTGGTTCAACTGCCCTCACTATGCTTATTCAAACTTTAAGGGAGGAGCTATCTGAGAATCCAGAAGCGGGTGAGGCACTACGTTCTTGGATGGGTGGTGCTGTTCTCAGCATAAAGGTGCATATCATTTTCATGCTTCTACTTCGTAGGGACGATCTTTTAGCGGAGCAAGCTACTGACATCAAGAGCCAGTCGTTTTTAGAAGAAGTGTTTGGTTCTGGGGCGTGGGATGTAATCTGCAAAGCCTGGGAGAAGAGGGTGCAGGAGATCCAAGCAAGTGAGAGTTATCTAAGCGCAAGGATGGATCAATCAGCTCTAGAATACCAAAACATGTGGGATATGATACGCAACATGTCCAAGCCTGAGAAGGCGCAGGTTTCTGATTTGCCTGCTGTGCAGCAACGTACAGTACCGCAAAAGTCTACAGGAACAAGGAGACAAGAATGGAGTGCACTCCTTGCACAAATTGAGGAGTTACTCTCTCAGCTTCCAGAGCAACAGGCTAGCCCCTTTAAAAACCGTCTTACCGAGTTAAGGGCACAGACACGCCAGCGATCAAGTCTTGCATGGAAACTTCTTCAGGAGGTGAAAGATTTCACTTTGCCAATGGGAAAAAGGGAAGCATCTCCTTCTCCCACGAATCCAGAGGTTCCTCAACCAGCGCAAGAGGATATAGGAAACGAAGGAATAGATAAAGATGCATCGCCCCTTCGTATTCCTCCTTCCCTAGTACCTGCAGGCCTAAAGAATCAAGACCTGATGGGTCGTCTTCTTCGCACCGGATGGGAGCGGAGAAGTGGAAGAGCAAAGCATGCAATTTATACCAAGGAGGGCAGAACATTTGGAATGTCCCAGGGTACAAAAAGTACACGCACCGTCGATCGATTCGCTTTAGCGGCTGCTCTTTCTTCAGCAGGATTTACTATAGAGGAGGTAGAAGAACTTTTTCAATAAAGAGCAGGTGCAATGACACAAAATCCTTCAGGAACAATGCTGAAGGATTTTTATTTGTTGACTTTAGAGTTCCGGGAACGTGCGTTTAAAGACGAAATATAAGTTATGGAGCAGGCATTAAGCGAAAGAAGACTTGACGAAAGGAGTTATTTATTGTATATTTTTGATAAGTTATATTTTTGGCACGAGGAGTGTTCACAATGGAAGTAGGTGCAATGGTTCTTGTATTGCAACCTGAATATAGTGAAGGTGCTATAAAAATAAAGGGCCGGGTGCTTTCCTCGCAAATTGGTATCGTAAAATCAAGAAAAGTAAAAACAGGATGTTCAGACGATACTGAATGTAAGGTACTCCTGGGGAACGGAAAGATAGAAATTATCGCCGAAGGAAATCTTTGGAGTGGCCCTGTGCTTTCGATCGATCAACAGAGGCTATGGGATCCGCAAAAAGCTTTTGGAGAATTTGCTACGGTGGCTCTACTGGAAGAGATTGTGAAGAATCTCTCAAAATCCAAGAAGCGCTTTCTTTCTCGTCAGCTCGAAGAAACAAGCGGGTAAAGGAATCTCGTGTTGCAAAGAGACCATGTATACTTGGGGGCACATGGTCTTTTCTTTTGGAACTTATATTGCTTAAATCACTATTTTTTGATAGAGTATTGGTATAAATAATTCTAGTACACAATAAAAAGAAATATGTCTAAACGAAGTTCAGGAGTAGTGCATAAAAATTCTTACACAAAAAGAGGCCCAACGCGAGTTGCAGCAAAGAAAAGAATGCTTGAGATAAAAGCAATGAAGCCAGCTGGTCGCAAAAAGGCATTGTTGCAAGAGAAGTAAAGGACTCTAAAGCTTAGAAGCAAAGAATCGCCCGAAAGGCTGTAAGTTTTGTAACTTGCATTTCTTATATTTCTTGATATAAGTAATCAAGAAAAGCACATTAAGGAAGTATGACGTGTCAGAATATGTAACTCTTCCATGGTTTCAGTCATTAATTCTAGGCATATTATGCCTGCTGACTTCAGCAGAAAGCTTTGTCAGGCAATTTAAGTTTCGCGAATCTACCATAAAAGCTGTAGGTGCCGTGGGGTATGCTACTGAAGCTCAGCTTCAGAGAATATCTGGTCAAGCTAATCTGGTTACGGTAGTCGCTAGAATAGCTCTGCTGTTTATCGGCGTAGATCTTATATGGACTGCATTCATTGCTAAGTTTCTTAGTTAAGAAATTAGACCCTTCAGATATAATCTGAAGGGTTTTTTAATTCATTATGCCAAGTCGCCAAAGAGGCGATTTTTAGTTAGAATAATCACATGGAACCACTTGCCTCAAAAATAAGGCCAAAGAGTCTAAAGGAGTTTGTTGGTCAGGAACACTTGGTAGGGGAGGGCAAACCTCTAAATGTTGCTATTTTGCAAAAGCATTTATTCTCCTTTATTTTGTGGGGACCCCCAGGTTCTGGAAAGACAACACTGGCAAGAATATATGCAAAGAGTTTAGATGCAAAGCTTTATGAACTTTCTGCGGTTTCATCTGGCAAAGCGGATATAAAAAAGATTATAACAGATGAAGTAGGGGATAGTCCTAAAGTTTTATTCTTGGATGAAATTCATAGGTTTAATAAAGCACAACAAGACTTTTTGTTGCCATATGTTGAATCAGGAGAGTTAACATTAATTGGAGCTACAACAGAGAACCCAAGTTTTGAAGTTATTGCGCCTTTGCTTTCGCGATGCCGTGTTTTTGTGTTAAATGAACTCTCGGGAGAAGAGATGGCAAAGATTATAAAGCAAACAGGATTAAAACTGGACAAAAAGGCTACAGATTGGCTATGTGCTATGGCTAATGGAGATGCAAGGCAAGCAATTTTAATGCTTGAGAATACAAAGGAGCTCTATGGCAAAATTACTGTTGAAACACTCAAGGATACACTCCAGGCAAAGTTCTTGCGATACGATAAGAAAGGAGAAGAACATTACAACACCATTTCTGCCTTTATTAAAAGCATGAGAGCATCTCAAGCGGATGCTGCCCTATATTACTTAGCAAGAATGATAGATGCAGGAGAAGATCCTAAGTTTATAGCAAGAAGAATGGTTATCTTTGCCTCCGAAGATATTGGATTGGCTCATCCAACAGCTCTTGTTGTTGCAAATGCTGCGTTTCGCGCAGTAGAAGTAATTGGCTTACCAGAGTGTGCTATTAACTTAGCGCATGCTGCAGCTTACCTTGCAGAGTGCAAAAAAGATAGGAGTGTATGTGAGGCATATTTTAGTGCCGTGGATGATGTAAAAGAATATGGCAATTTACCTGTTCCTCTCAAGTTGCGTAATGCTCCAACTAAACTAATGAAGGATTTGGACTATGGGAAGGGATATGAAAGTTATACAAATGAGGATTTATTGCCAAAAGAGTTAAAAGGGAAGAAATACTTCTTTCGTAAAACTTAGCTTGATTAAGTTTGTATGAGGGGAATCGCTAAATAGGCGATTTCTTGTTAAGATAGACAATTATGGAAAATTCAAAACAAGCAATGTTTCAAATATCTTTGAAGGTTTTAATGCGAAATGGCAATAACATTTTGCTTACAAGAGGGGAAGGGGGCATTGATTTGCCCGGAGGAAGAATTGATGTAGGAGAGGAAAATGCTCCATTGAAGGATGCTATTTTCAGAGAAATCAGAGAGGAGCTGGGTGAAGATGTGAAGTTTCACCTTGCCTCGGTTCTTTTTGTACATCGCTTAGGATATACCAAAGAGAAAGAGGGGATCATGAATATTGTGTTTGATGCAGAGTATTTATCAGGAGATATTAAGCTTTCAGATGAGCATGTAAGCTATGAGTGGGTTGATGGGAGGTCATATGAGATATCAAGAGATGATTTTTATCCAGAAGATCAAGAAAAGTACGAAGCGTTTAAAAATCATTTCAATTCACTACGCAACAAATAACTTTTATAATGAGAATTATTGTAAAAGCAAAACCAGTAATCAAGATGGTAGGGGACGCCCCAAAGAAGGGGATGATAAGATTATTCGCTTGAATCCAATCTTGTTTGAGTTTTAATATTGTGCGACATTTCATCTCTAATTGACAATAGGAGTAATGTAGTATATAAAATATTACAGTATTCTACCTAGAAAGTTGGAGGAAAAATGGATGCAATAACCCAACTTTTATGGGTTTTAGGAGTTGCTGCTTTTTCTTTTCTTGTTGTGTTTGGTATAATTTTAGTGGGTATGCCCTTCGCGTACAGGAAAAAGAAGCAAAAGTAAAATTAGCACATTTCGAGTCGGAGGAAATCATGTTAAAGATGATAAGTTTACAATCGAATGCACTTCTGCTTCTCTTGATAGCGGTTGTGGCTATAGAAATCATCGATTTCATATTTGACTGGAGCCTACCTCTTCCTTTTCTATAAATCCTACAAGAGAAAATGGGCAACAAAAAAGGCGTTCTTGCAAGCATGCACCGCCTTCTTTTTATTTTAAATCTTTTCCACTATGAAACTGACGATGAATATCACGAAGACGTTTATTCGTAACGTGAGTGTAGATTTGAGTAGTTACAATATTTTTGTGCCCAAGAAATTCCTGAATTGCCCGAAGATCAACTCCTTTTTCAAGTAAGTCGGTAGCGTAACTATGACGCAAAGTGTGTGGAGTGGTAAAAAGAGGAATTCCAGCTTTAATTGAGTACTTCTTTATCATTCTTTCAATGGAGCGGGGAGTAAGACGATTTTCTTCTTTAGTACGTCCTCTATAGTTTAAGAATAATGCACTCTGTTTATCACCTCTGGTTTTTAAATACTTCTTTAGCCATTCTAAAGCACGCTCTGAAAAGTATACGGTTCTTGGCCGAGAACCCTTTCCAATAATTCCAAGCTCAAAGTCTTGCTTATCCCAGATGGAATCAAACTGCTCCTTGTTTAATGCAACGAGTTCAGCTACCCGTAATCCAGTAGAAAACAAAGCCTCAATAATGGCCTTATCACGAAGCCCTGTGGGGTTCGTGATATCTGGGGCATCTAGCAATTTCTTTATTTGATCAAGGTTTAAAAACTTTACTGATTTTTCTTTTCCAGCATCTTTTGGAAGCGCAATTTTGTCTGGGGGTAGGGAAGTCACATCTTTTACAAGAAAGTAGCTTAAAAGGGCTCTGAGAGCTATTAAGTAGTAGTTTTGAGTCAATTTAGCCAGAGTTTTGCCCTTATCCTGATGGCGCGACAAATACAGCCTATAATCCCATATATACTGAGAAGAAAGCTCATGAGGAAGAATAGTTGAGTGATTTGAAGAGGAGAGCCAAGTTGTAAACTTTTTTAAATAGTGAGAATAGTTTTCCTGTGTGCGAGAAGATAATCCGCGCTCTACTTCACAGTAATCAAGAAAGTCTTTTATATGCTCTACTATTGGTTTTTTCGATTTTTGCATAAAGAGAGGGGTTTTGGGTAAAATCGGTAGATATATAGCTTAAACGTCGCTTAACCTACATTGTGCGACATATACTATATATATACTATCTCTCCCCTCAGACTCTTTGTCAAGGCTAAATAAGATTTGACAAAGACCTCGCATATCTGTTATATGAGATACAGGGTGTTCTGGGTGCCACGTGGGACCGTGCTACGTGTGTAGAGTCTCAGGACCTCTAGAAGAGTGTCTCAAAGAAAGCGAAGGATCATACATACGCACTCTCCATGATTCTTCAATTTCACCATTTGATAAACTCTCTTCGTTAGGGGTGGATCTTGTATCCACCCCTCTTTATTTTAGAATGGCGAAAACAGCTTACAAGATGATCATTGGTTATACCAACGCCTTGCATGAATGCATATAAAGTGGTGGGACCTACGAATCGAAATCCCTTAGTTTTCATGTCTTTGCTCATGGCTGCTGCTTCTTTTGAAACTGTAGGGATATCCCCTATTTTTTTATAGCCGTGTTGCATGGGCTCCCCTTTCGTGAAGCTCCATAGGTATTTGGCAAATGAGCCATGTTCCTTTTGTATTTTAATAATTCCTTGAGCGTTTGATATGGCACTTTCTATTTTTCTTCTATTGCGTATAATCCCGGAGTCCCCCATTAACCGGTTTTGCTCTCCCCTGCCAAACTTTGCAACTTTTGTAATGTTGAAGTTTGCAAATGCCTTTTTAAAATTATTTCTTTTGCGTAAAATAATTTCCCAACTTAAACCTGCTTGAAACGTATCAAGTAAAAAGAATTCAAAAAGTTTTCTATCATTAAAAAGAGGTGTCCCCCACTCCGTGTCATGGTACTCTATCATTTCTAGGTTATTTGCTGGCCACGGACATCTATTCTGCTTCATTGCCGGGTAAGAATCTCTTAAGAAGACCCCATAGGGTTTTTGAAGATTCTGGAAGTTTTTCTTCTATCTCTTGTTGTAACTGCTCCTTTTCTCTTTGAAATTCTTCCTCAAAAAGAGGTTTTCTGTTTTCAATCTCTTGCCCAAACAAAGATAGAGTTTGATCCCACAAACCTCTTACAAAGGAAGATATTGTTGCATCCCAAATATTCTTTGCAATATTCCACATGTTGGACCAGAGAGGCAGGACCTGAGTTTTCCATGTTTTTTGAAATGAATCAGGAAGAGCTTGGAGTATTTGGATTCCAAATTCTTCTGCTTCCTCTATGGTTTCTGGAGCCTTGATAGAAGATAGCTGCGCTTTTGTTGCAATGGGAAGCGCACCAAGAGTTATTGTAAAAATAAGGATGAAGAGTAGTGTTATTCGCATAATTCTATAGCTTCCTTTTGTATATTCTCAGCTATTTTTTGTCGAATAGCAAATAGTTTTTGAAATTGTTTCGAAGTAAGATTGATAAGATCCTTTGCAAAATATAAATTATGCTTTGCAAATTGCTCTTTTGCGTATCGGTTTACAGATGGAAGCACGGTCACAGGATAGAGAGACTTTGCTTCAATAAGATTTTCTAAGCTCTCTTTTTTAGGATATTTCCATCCAGTTAGTTGAATATTTTTGTGCAGGGCATATCGAATAGCACTTCTGGTAAATTTGGTATTCGTAACAAGCCAAGCTCTGTGCTTTTCTTTTTCCCTTTTCTTTTGATAGCTTTCAATATCTAGAAGTCTTGCGAACATATACATAGCAACCTGTACATCAGTTTTGACTCCCCTCTTGTTATGATACTTAGCCTCAATAATATAGTGAGTATCTTTTGTAGAAGCCAGAATGTCTATTTCATGAAATACTCTAGACTTTCCTTTCATCATCTGATTGGTCTTTATTGTATATCCATACTCCCGAAGGATTGCTCCAACGTATTGCTCAAATAAAAACCCCGAGGGGCCAAGCTGCATAATCCCTTGCTTTAAAGAGTATTTTGCAGCTAATACTGGATTTTCTTTTTTAAGGTAGCGTGAAGTTCTTAAAAATATCTCCTGGGTCGTCATGCCAGGCCTAATTTCCTTTTCTACAACAAGACATACCCTATCTACCAGTGCTTTTGGAGCACCAGTCGCTTTAAGAGAGTTACAAAGTTTTTGCCTGCTGTATAGTTCTTGTTCACCCGACGCTTTGATAATTTTCATTGAAGTTTTGTCTTTGCTTGCTCAATTCTTTGTAATACTTTTTCTTTTTTAAGAACAAAGGCCACATCAAAGGGTCCAGCTGAGGATTTTTTTCCCGTTAAAGCAACGCGAAGCGGCCATAATAATTTCCCCCTATCCCCCATTGCCTCCGCTTCTTTCATGAGGATTTTCTCTAGTTCTTCTTTCTCCCAGTTCTTTTCTTCAATTTTAGAAAGTAGCTTCTCTGTTTTATCTAATGATTCTATAATTTCTTGTTCGTCCATGCTCTTCCAGCTTAAGAGTTCTTTTTTAAAGGCTAATTCTTTTGTGAAGAAAAAGTCTGTTAACTCCACTATCTCAGAAAGTTTTTTTAAGCGTTCTTGGTATAAGAATACAATCTCCATTAAAGATTCCAGGGATATCCCTTCCTTAGTTTCCTTTATAGTATAGGGCTCTGACTTTTGCATTTTTAAGTGAAATTCTTTTTGTTCTCCATTTCCATTTTGTTCAAGCAGCCCTGCCTCTTTTAAATAAGGAATCGTAAGCTCTGCTAATGCCTTCTTACTCTTCTTTCGAAGATAAAATCCATTAATCCAGTCCAATCGCTGTAGATCAAATACTGCATTCCCCTTTTGTACGCGCTCCAGGGAAAATTCCTTAATGAGGTCTTGCAATGAAAAGATCTCTCGCTCATCTCCTGGATTCCAGCCAAGTAAAACCAAGAAGTTTATAATCGCTTCTGGCAAGTAGCCATCTTTCCTGAATCTGGTAACAGAGTTATCTCCATGGCGCTTTGAGAGTTTAGCCTTATCTTCTCCAAGGATAAGGGGAAGATGCCCGTATTGAATTTTTTGCTCAAATCCCAAAGCTTCTTTTATGAGAATCTGCTTTGGCGTATTTGAGAGATGGTCTTCGCCTCGAATAACATGAGTGATGCGCATTAACTCATCGTCTACTACCACAGTAAAATTATACAAGGGAGTTTCCATGTTCTTTGCTATGATAATATCTCCCGAAAGAGCCATATCAAAGGCTATCGCTCCTTTGATAAGATCTTTTAATACAATTTTCTGTGGGCTTACTAGAAAACGAATAACAGCAGAGTTTTTTGCTTTTTCGTTTTCCTCTTGCTCTTTTTGCGTGAGAGTTTTGCATCTCCCAGAATATCTTGGAGTCTCTCCCCTGCTTGCCTGATCTTGGCGCTGAGCCTCCAAGTCTTCTTGCGTACAAAAACACCAGTATGCTTTTTTTTCTTCCAAAAGCTTTTCAAGATATTCTTTATAGATGTAAGTTCGCTCTGATTGTCGGTAGGGACCAAAGTTTCCTTTATCCTCATTAATGCCTGGTCCTTCATCCCAATTAAGTCCCA
>CAJXJI010000017.1 GCA_913054235.1 uncultured bacterium | reverse complement strand
TTTACCACATAGGCCATTGCGCGAATGAGCATTCTGCTGGCTGTTGCGGTTTTTAAGATTTCACGGAAATTAACTCGTGCCTGATAGAGGTTCTTTGCTGAGTGGTAGAGGTTTTGAACGTCAATAAAGATGGCGACCCTCTGATCCTTGTTCTTAATGGACATTTATTTTTTCAATCCAATCTTCTTAATTAGACTATTGTAGCGTTTTTCACTCTCATGCTTCAGGTATGCCAAAAGAGTTCTTCTTTTTGCTACGGTCTTTAAAAGCCCTCTTTTTGAGTGAAAATCCTTGGGATGCTTTTTTAAATGACCTAAAAGTCGTTTTATTTCTTCAGTTATGAGTGCAACTTGAACTTCGGGGCTCCCCGAGTCTTTATCGTGAATCTTATATTTTTCAATCAGCTTTTCCTTATCTTTTATAGTTAGCATTTCTCTATAATAGCCTAGAAACCAAAAAAACGCAAGGAGCGCCCATAATTCTCATGGATGCTTTAAAAGTACTTCTTAATCTGCGCGATTTTAGTCTTGTTAATCCTGTTTCTTGGATTTTTTGCCATTTCGTCTAAGCCTTTCTGAAATTCTTCTCTTGTGATACCCAAACTATAACTAGTGTTAAATTTCTCCATTACTCGCTTTACATATTCTTTCTCCCAAGATTGCAAGGGTACACGATTAAGATACTGTTCAAACTGTCGCTTGCTCAGCTTTCCTGCGTGTCGAGAAAATGCGTCTTGTTTTGCCATATATTTTTTGTGCCCCCAGCAGGGATCGAACCCGCGACCTTCTCCTTAAGAGGGAGCTGCTCTACCAGCTGAGCTATAGGGGCGAATGGATCAAGAATTTAGCACTTAATGTGCCACCAACCCTCTACTACGTCAAGAGTTGATGGATCGTCGGAAAGGCCAGTCCAAGAAGATATTCCAAGGAATGTAAGTACGGTGCTCAAAAGAACCCAGGCAGTGTATATGATAATAAGGCCAACAATGGCTGCCTGTAAAATATCCTTGCCCCTAGTAAACATCCCGGGGTCGCCTCGCGCAATCAAAAGATATATACCTCCAATCACTAAAAAGATAGGAGCTACAATAGGGATAATTACAAGAAGTACCCAGTTTATAAGATTGTTGACGATCTGGAATAAATCGCACAATTGGCAGGTTTCTCCCGGGTCTAGTATTCCGTTATGATTTATATCATTCCCGCAGGATACAAGCCCTTGTGGAACGTCAGTTGCAAAAGCAAGTGCTGGGGTAAGCAGAGAAAAAAGAATAAGTATAAAGAGAAGGGTTTTCATTCTTTTAGTATGTCATATTTCCTTAATTGTATTAAGGATGTGCCCTCGCCAGGATTCGAACCCGGAACCTTCGCGTCCGAAGCGCGACACTCTATCCAATTGAGCTACGAGGGCAATAGATCTACTTGTATATTTTCTTAATGAAATCAAGGGAAGGTTCAATTGAAATATACTATAATTTAAGCTAAAATTCAAGCGATGAACGTAATCCTCCCAAAAGAAGTAAAAGAGGTTATATCAAAGCTCACAAAAGCTGGTTTTGAGGCATATGTGGTGGGAGGATGTGTGAGAGATTTATTCTTAAAAAAAGAGCCAGATGATTGGGATGTTGCAACATCTGCTACTCCAGAGGAGATTCAAAACCTCTTTCCCAACAACTTTTATGAAAACAAGTTTTTTACCGTAACTGTTCTTACCAAAAGCAAAAAGCCTCAAGTGCAAGAGATTGAGGTAACTACCTTTCGAGCTGAGTTTGAGTATACAGATAAAAGAAGGCCAGGAAGGGTGGAATATGCCAAGAGTTTAGAGGAAGATGTCTCTCGAAGAGACTTTACCATAAATGCAATTGCCCTTTCACAAAAAGGAAATGCGGGTAAAACAGAAATCCAAGATTTTTTTGAAGGGCAGCAGGATATAAAAGCAAAACTTATTCGTGCAGTAGGAAATCCAGAAGAGCGGTTTAGAGAAGATGCTTTGCGCATGATGAGAGCGGTACGTTTTGCTTCAGTATTAGGGTTCGCCATAGAGGAGAAAACCAAAAAGGCAATCAAAAAGCATGCGAAGCTCTTAAAAGAAATTTCAGCTGAGAGAATCCGAGACGAGTTACAAAAACTTCTTATGGGAAAAGAAGGCATGCAAGGAATTGAAACACTTCGGGAACTTAATCTCCTCCAACATGTTCTTTTGGAGCTTGAGCAAGGATATGGAGTTTCCCAAAACAAGCATCATATATATACCGTATGGGAGCATAATCTTTTGGCCTTTAAATATACAATAGAAAATAACTGGAGCTTGGAGGTAAGGCTAGCTTCCTTGCTGCACGATGTTGGAAAACCTAAAGTAAAAAGAGGAGAAGGCGTAAATGCCACTTTTTATGGACACGAGGTGGTGGGAGCTCGCATGGCTCAAAAGATGTTGGAGCGATTAAAGTTTCCCAAGAACCAAATAAAGAAGATAGCGAATCTGGTTCGGTACCATCTTTTTTACTATAACGTGGATGAAGTAACAGAATCCTCTATTCGCAGACTCGTAGTCAATATTGGGAAAGAAAATGTGGAGGATTTGCTTCGTGTTCGCATGGCAGACCGCATTGGCTCTGGGGTACCCAAGGCCGAACCCTACAAGCTCCGTCATTTACGATATGTTATTGAAAAGGTACAAAAGGACCCTATTTCCTCAAAGATGTTAAGGTTTAATGGCTCAGACATAATGACATTGGGCAGTCTTCCCCCTAGTCCTCAAGTAGGTTATGTATTAGATGTGCTTTTAGGAGAAGTGCTGGAAGATCCCAAGCGCAATACGAAAAAGTATTTGCAGACAAAAACAAAAGAACTTTTATCTTTAAGCAAAGCAGAACTCCTCTCTCTCTCAAAGAAAGCAAAGAAAGCGCGGGATCAGGTGGTAATGAAACAAGATAGCATGACAAAACAAAAATACTGGGTAAGTTGATATACTATGTTTTGATATAGTTAACGGTAACATGCAGGATTCGGGTTCTTGCTACTCTAGGCTTGATCTTAAGTGCTTTAACCAAGGGGATATAGTATGAATGCTACATATCAAAGATTTGTTTTAGGGGTTGCTATTTTACTTGGAGGATGGCTTGCGCTCAACGTGTCAGCTTCAGTAATTCAGATTGGAGGTGTAACATTGCAAGTTGAAATTGCAGATACGCAAGAGAAAAAAGAGAAAGGACTTTCCAATAGAGAATTTTTAGAGCAAAATAGTGGAATGCTTTTTTTGTTTGAGAAGCTGGGACGTTATGGATTTTGGATGAAAGAAATGAACTTTGCTATCGATATTATCTGGATTGATAAAGACAAAACCGTTGTGGAAATAACAAAGAATGTTGATCCTAAAACCTTTCCTAAAGTTTTTTATTCAAAAGGAGCAGTACAATATATTATTGAGACACAAGCTGGCTGGACAAAAGTCAATGACATTCAATTAGGAGACAAAATTTTGGGCCTGTAGTAAAGTGGTATTATACGGCATTCGCATTGCCGAGTTGCGAGTTCGATTCTCGCCAGGTCCACTGGGAAATTCTATGATCACTATTTATTATCGAACACTAAAAGAGCCAGAGCTTCAGACATTAGATAAGTTTAAGGCGGGTTCTTGGGTTGTGGTAGAATCGCCAAGTGAAGAAGAGCTAGATTTATTGGCAAAAGACTTGCCTTTGGATCGTGACTTTCTCACAGATGCAATGGATCCGTATGAAGTTCCTCGCGTAGAGCGAGAAGGTGGAGTAACATATGTTTTTACCAGAGTTCCTTTAGAGGAGGAAATGCAAACCACCACCACCCCTTTAATGATTGCAATCGGCAGAAACTTTGTATTGACCGTATCTGGTAAACCTCTTGCTTTCTTAGATAAATTTCAAGCAGGGGAGCTAGAGTTTTACACCACGCAAAAGACTAAGTTGTTCTTGCAGTTTTTCTTTGAAATCAATAATATGTATTTTTCTTTCATCAATGGTATTGCTAGGCGTGTGCGAGGGGTATCAATTCGCTTGGAAAATATTGGGAACAAGGAAATAAAGCAATTTGTGATGTTTGAAGGATCTTTAAACGATTTTCTTGCAGCGTTAGTACCAACAAATAGTTTGTTGAATAATCTCTTGTCGGGTAAGTTTCTCCAACTTTTTGAAGAGGATCAGGAATTAGTAGAAGATATTATACTTTCAAATCGTCAGTTAATTGAATTGTGTCAATCCAACATGAGAAGCATTCGGAATGTGAGGGAAGGATACTCTACGATTATGAGCAATAACTTAAACAGGGTGATAAAGATTTTAACTGCGCTTACCATTGTGTTAACTGTTCCTACTATTATTGCCTCCTTTTTTGGCATGAATATTAAACTCCCTCTTGCAGAATCTTCTGATGCTTTTTTGATAGTGATGGGAGGTACTATTTTAATTTCTGCTGGTGTTCTTGCTCTGTTTTTAAAAAACCGCTGGTTGTAATATGCGAATCCTTCCTATTGCCGCTATTCTTTTTGTGCTTATTGGGAAAAAACTTCAATCAACAATCCAATTGTGTTATTGGCGCGGTAAAAGACTTTATCCCCTACTTCCATGGGGATGCAGAGGCAAAGCACTTTTGCTCTTTGTTTGAGAAAAATCTTCAAGAAGTATGTAGTGTAACAGCAGAAGAATATGTAAAAGTACTATAGTATATGTGGTCTTGGATTTTCATTCTATCTTTAATTGGATTGGCAAACGCGTTATACCTTTTATACAAGAAACTTAAAAAAGAAAAACTTGTATGTTTTTTTGGGGAGGATTGTAATAAGGTGAGCAAGAGCAAATATGGTTATTTCTTTGGTATCCCAAATGAGGTTTTTGGCATAGGATTCTATCTCTTTGCTCTAAGCTTGTTTGTTTTTTCCTTATTGGGAGTAATCACGATTTTTGAGATTTCGCTCCTCTCTTTACTGCTCCTTGGTGTAATTCCAGCCTCCATAGCTTCTGCGTATCTTTTGTGGATTCAAGCAGCTGTCTTAAAAACGTGGTGTGAATGGTGTATTTTGAGTGCCTCGGTAAATTTCCTTATTCTTTTCGTTGTTCTTTTAGGATGAGGCGACGCAGGAGCAAGGCAGCCACAATTGCAAAAAAGAGAAATAAGCCAAGCTGCCATTGGGGTAGGGTGGTGATGGCAGCAGCAAGCAGAAAGTCTAAGCTCTGCTCTGTAGTAGAAAGTTTTTCTGGGATTTCTTTTAAAGCAAGAGTCTCTTTTTTTGTTTGAAGCTCAACCTTTTGTTTCTTGAGTTTCTCTGTTGTATTTTTAACCAGAGAATCTACTTGTTCTACAATAGAAGGAATATATTCTTGAGTAATTTTCTTTGTAATATCTGTAACTACAAAAGTTTCTGACTTAAAAGGAGACTCCTCTTTCAAAAGAGAATCATCGTCTAGATCAATAAGGTTACCTATTCCGTCTTTATCTGTATCTTCATCCACAAACACTTGGTTTCTTTTAAGCACACCAGTGTCAAGGGAGATTGGCTCTGGAGTTTTTCCAATCTCTACCTTAAAGGCTTCTTTAATATTAGCTCCAACAGAATGATTGTCTCCTGTAACATTCCAGTCGCTCCATACCTCTATGATTCTTCCGTTAATAGCTGAAAAAAAGGATTCCCCTACAGCCGTTCCATTAACCAGAAATTCTACTGTTCCTTGAATATCAAAGCCAGAGTTATTTTGAATCGCTGTATATATTCTTACAGTTTCCCCTGTGAAGAATGGCGTTTTTGAATACCAAACACCCTGAATAAACCCGGCGTTTAATTCCTGAGCAAAAGCAAAAGAAGAAGGAGAAAAGAAAAAAATAAGGAATATGGCACCTCGTATAATATGCATACTTCAAGTATGCCCTACGTTGGCTATAGGGTCAAAGATTCGCTTTGCTAAAGATGAGAGTAGGGATTTAGAAATTTGATTCCTTTCACCCTTGTAAATATTGACAAAGTAAAAGAAAAGATGTATGCTGATTTTGTGAATGAAGGTGTCCGCCAAAAGCGGGCACTCTTTAAAAAAAGAAACAAAATTATGGATATTAAAAACTTCCTCCTAGCAATAGAAAATATTGCAGAAGAAAAAGGCCTCTCCAAAGAAAAGGTTCTAGAACTTATTGAGCAGGCTGTTGCTGCTGCCTACAAAAAAGAATATGGAACAAAAGGACAGGTAGTGCGAGCAAAAATGGACCCTAAAACAGGGAAAATTGAGTTTTGGCAAATAAAGCAGGTAGTAGATGAGGATATGATCTACTCAGAAGAGGAAATGGAAGATTTAAAGGATAAAAGAGAGGAAGAAGAACTTGCGGAAGAAGGAAAGAAGGTAAGATTTCATAGTGAACGACATATTCTTTTGGTAGACGCAAAGAAAGTACAAAAAAAGATTGCTGTGGGAGAAGAACTGGAGATGAAACTGGAAACAAAGGCAGACTACGGTAGAATTGCAGCGCAAACCGCAAAACAGGTTATTTTACAAAAGATACGCGAGGCAGAAAGAGAATCAGTGCTAGAAGAATTTCAGTCTCGCCAGGGAGAATTGGTTTCTGGTATTATACAGCGAGTAGAAGGAAGGGTAGTATTTGTGGATTTAGGAAAGACCTTGGGGATTATGCCCAAAGAAGAGCAAGTCCCAGGAGAGTTTTACAGGCCAGGTCAGAGATTAAAATTTTATCTTTTATCTGTTGAAGATCAGCCCCGAGGTCCTTCTATTGTTCTCTCTCGGGCATACCCTAAATTTATTTCCAAGCTTTTTGAATTGGAAGTTCCAGAAATTGGGGCAGAAACCGTGGAGATTAAAGCAATTACCAGAGAACCTGGATCAAGATCCAAGATCGCTGTGGTCTCAAATGAAGAAGGAGTAGATCCGGTAGGTTCTATGGTGGGCCAGCGAGGCACAAGAGTTTCTGCTGTTATTAACGAATTGGGAGGAGAGAAGATAGATATTATTGAATGGGATAAAGATCCAGAAGTGTATCTTGCAAATTCCCTATCCCCTGCTAAGGTTTTACAGGTTGAGGTTCAAGATCAAAATAAGGCGGTGGCTATAGTTCCAGAAGATCAGCTATCTTTGGCCATTGGACGGGATGGACAGAATGTAAGACTTGCCGCAAAACTTACAGGTTGGAAGGTAGATATTAAAACCCCAGAAGGAAAAGAAGTTTCCTTGGAGGAGGAAAAAGAAGAGGAAGACAAAGAAGTAAAACCAAAAGAAAAAAACTAGCTATGGAGTTTGAAAAGAAAGATCTTGCTGGCTCAAGGCAAGAAATTAAAGTAACAATTGCGATAGAAGAGCAAGAAGAGCAGCGAGAAAAAGCCCTAGTACTGTTTCAAAAAGAGATTTCTTTGGAGGGTTTTCGCCAAGGTCATGTTCCAATAAACATGGTAGAGGACTCTGTTTCAAAAGAGCAGATGTTTGCGAAAGTTATGGAACTTTCTATTCAAAACGCCTATCAAAAGATTGTGAAAGAAGAAAACCTTCAAGTATTAGGAGAACCTGAAATTCAAATTAAAAAAGCAAAAGAAGGAGAACCCTTAGCGTTTACTATTCAGGTTTCTCTATTCCCTTTAGTTGAACTCCCAGATTACAAAAAAATTGCTTCTTTAGTTGAAAAACAAAAAATTGACATACAAGAAGAAGAATTAGACAGAACGCTTAAATGGCTGCGCGAGAGCAAGAAAAAAGAAGATGGTACTCTTCCAGAGCTAAATGATGAATTTGCAAAAGCCATTGGGAGTCCTTCTGGGCTTACGGGATTAAAAGAAAATGTAGAAAAAGGGTTGCGCATGGAAAAAGAACTGCAGGAGAGAAATAGATTCCGGCAAGAAATCGTAGCAAAAGTTGCCAAGGAAGCCAAGCTTGATGTTCCAGATGTATTGGTTAAGCGAGAGCAACAAGCTTTGCTTAATCAAACGAAACAAGGAGTAAAAGAGATGCTGAAGATAGATTTTGCAGAATATCTAAAAAATGTAAAAAAGACAGAACAAGAACTAATAGACTCTTTTCTTTCGCAAGCAGAACAGAGAATTCGCGAATTCTTGGTCTTAGATGCTATAGCAAAAAAAGAAGAAGTTTCAGCTAGCAAAGAAGAGGTAGAAAGAGAAATGCAAAAGGTATTGGCTCAACACCCTGAGAGTAAATTGGCAAAAGATAGCCTTGACCAAAAAGAGCTTAAGTTGTATAGTGAGGGGGTCCTGCGAAACGAAAAAACTCTTCAATTTCTTGAAGAATGTGCAAAATAGTATGAATCTTATACCAACCGTTATCGAAAAAACACAATATGGAGAGAGGGCCTACGATATCTACTCTCGGCTCTTAAAAGACCGCATTGTTTTTTTGGGAGCTCCAATTAATGATATGGTAGCAAACTCTGTTATTGCTCAATTCTTGTTTTTGGCTTCCCGGGATGCAGAAAAACCTATCCAATTCTATATCAATAGCCCAGGCGGCCATATTTCATCTGGTCTTGCTATCTACGATACCATGCAGTACATAAAGTCACCCGTACACACGGTGTGTGTTGGTATGGCAGCTTCTATGGGAGCTTTGCTTTTAGTAGCGGGCGAGAAAGGAAAGCGGTTTGCTCTTCCTAATTCTCAAATCTTAATTCACCAACCCATGGGAGGAATCCAAGGTCAGGCTTCTGAGATTGAAATTGCAGCCAAGGAAATTATTAGGTTAAGAGAGCGCCTAAACAAGATTTTAGTAAAGCACACGGGCCAACCCATGGAAAAAATCGAAAAGGATACAGATCGTGATTATTACATGACAGCAGAGGAAGCAAAAGCCTACGGCATTATTGATAGGGTTATTAAGGCAAAGTAAAGTTTTTGACAATACTCTCATTTTTTGGTATAGTTATAAAAGACATTATTACCATTTAACTGTGACTTTTGGATGACAAATCAAGTCCAATCGCTCAATATTTTCCATGACAACCCAAGTTCTTTTGGTGGGCTTTGGGGCTTTGATGCTGGGAATTTTTTTGGGATATATCATAAGACAATTCTTAGCCAAGCGCCAAGCAGGAACCATCGAGCAGAAGCTGCAAAAGAAGGTAGCACAAGCAGAGAAGGAAGCAGGAGCACTTCTTTTAAAGGCTAAAACAGAAGGCAAGGAACAAAGAAAGGCTCTCCTTGAAACCGAACAATTATTCTTAAAACGCGAAGCTGGCTTAGACCAGAAACTTTCTGTGTATGAGGGAAAAGAGCAAGAGTTTTTTGCAAAGGTAGAAACACTTAAAAAAGAAGAGCAAAAGCTGACAGATGCAAAAGCACAGGCCCTAGAAAAACTTGAGCAGCTCTCAAAGCTTTCTGTAAAAGAAGCAAAAGAGCAACTTTTGTTAGGCGTGCAAGAGACCTATGAAAAGGATATCTTAGGGAGAATGCGAAAGCTTGAAGCTGAAGGCCAAGAACGTTTTGAAAACAGGGCAAAAGAGATTCTTTCCTATGCCATTCAAAAAACTGCGGTCTCGCAAGTGCAAGAGATTTCAAGCACCACTGTGCCTCTCCCCTCAGAAGATATGAAGGGAAAAATCATTGGTAAGGAGGGAAGAAATATTCGCGCCTTAGAGCGAGCTGCTGGGGTTGAAATTATTGTGGACGAAACCCCAGAAGCTGTGGTTATTTCTGGATTTGATCCATTGCGCCGGCACATTGCAAAAGTTGCTCTGGAGCGCTTAATGAAAGATGGAAGAATTCACCCAACGCGCGTTGAAGAAGAGGTAGCAAAAGTTGAAGAAGAAATAGACCAACAGATTAAAGAAGCAGGAGAAGCTGCGGTTTTTGATGTTGGAATTGTGAGAAGCGACCCAAAACTTATACAGGTATTGGGAAGATTAAAGTTTAGAACTTCTTTTGGACAGAATGTTTTACTCCACTCAATTGAAGTAGCTCACTTGGCAGGAGCTTTGGCAGCAGAGGTTGGAGCAAATATTTCAATTGCAAAGAAGGCAGGACTGTTCCATGACATTGGAAAAGCCTTGGATCATCAGGTAGAAGGTTCTCACGTTGATATTGGTATGCGTGTGTTGGAGAAGTTCGGAGTAGAAAAGGAAGTGATTGATGGAATGAAGTCTCATCACGAACAGTATCCGTATGAAACCATTGAATCGGTTTTAGTTCAGGCAGCAGATGCTATTTCAGCAGCTCGCCCTGGAGCAAGAAAAGATAGTTTGGAAAACTACCTAAAAAGAATTACGGAATTGGAAAATGTCACTAATTCTTTTGAAGGTGTTGAAAAATCTTATGCTATACAAGCAGGAAGAGAGATTCGAGTGTTTGTAAAACCCCAAGATGTTTCTGATGTTGAAGCAGAAAAACTTGCAAAAGATATTGCAGCAAGAATAGAAGAAGAATTAAGATACCCAGGAGAAATTAAAGTAACCTTGGTTCGGGAGAGTAGGTTCACAGAGTATGCTCGCTAGGCA
>CAJXJI010000016.1 GCA_913054235.1 uncultured bacterium | reverse complement strand
CGGTGCTCACGGATCTTTTCCAAGGACTTAGCCTCGATCTGACGAATACGCTCTCTTGTTACACCAAACTCAGTTCCCACTTCCTCTAAAGTATGGGTAACCCCATCATCCAAGCCAAAACGCATTGCTAGTATCTTTTGTTCTCGCGGGGTAAGATCAGCTAGGATCTCTTGCAAGCGCTCTTTTAAAAGATTTCTTGATGCCTCAACGGAAGGAGGAGGAACCTTTTCATCTTCCACAAACTCAGCTAATACGCTATCCTCATTATCCTCTCCTACTGGAGTTTCCAAGGATACAGTCTCTTGTGAAATTCTTTGGATCTGATGAATTTTTGATACCTCAAGACCCATTTCGGCTGCAACCTCCTCTGCTAAAGGTTCTCTACCCAAATCTTGCAATAATCTTCTCCTTACCTGGGTATACTTGGAAATAGTTTCAATCATATGAACGGGAATACGAATAGTTCTTGCCTGATCAGCTAAAGCTCGAGTTATAGCCTGCCTGATCCACCAGGTAGCATATGTTGAAAACTTATATCCTCTTCTCCAGTCAAACTTCTCTACCGCGCGAAACAAACCAAGATTTCCTTCTTGAATCAAGTCCAGTAAGGTAAGATTTGGGGAACGCCCTATATATCTTTTTGCAATAGATACCACAAGACGAAGATTTGCCCGTGCCAGCTGTTTTTTTGCCTCAACATCTCCTTTCTCAATCCTCTTTGCTAAATCTCGCTCTTGTTCGGCTGTAACAAAAGAAATCTTACCAATTTCTTTTAAATACATTTGTACTGAGTCTAAAGGAGCATCTTCGTCCACCTTTTTCTTGTCCTGTTCCTCTTTTTTAGGAATAGTTAAATACTCTCGCACTTCTTCTACCCGAATCCCAGAATCTTCTAAGCTTGCATACAAAAGCTCCAAGGCTTCAATATTTCTCTCAATACCAGGAAAGTAATAGAGAATTTCAGAATACGTCGCAAATCCTCTGGGTTGCGCCTTTTCAAAAAGCTCCCTGAGCTTGTCTTCTGCTAGCAAAGGCTTCTTTTTGCTTTTCTTTATAGACTTTCTTTCTTCCCTTTTAAAAGTTCCTTTTTTAGGCTTTACTTGCTTTTTGACAATTTTCTTTTTAACAAAAATTGCCTTTTTGCGTACAGGCAATTTCTTTTTTATAATCCTTTTTTTTACTTGCTTTTTTGCTGCCATACTAACTTTGTAACTCTTTGGTTATCTCATGAAATTCCCTTAAAAGCAAGTCCAGCTTCAAGGACTCTTGCGATCCTTCTGCCTTGCGAATCTCCTTTATAATCTCCTCTAAGCGCTCTTTTAAAGAAAAGATTGTAAGGGATTTTAAGCACAAATGAAACTCATCTTCAGATTCCTCTTCATCATCCTTAAGGTCTACCAAGAGAGCAATGTGTTTTACTATCTTTAAAGTTTCTTTGGAAAATATTTTCTCCAAAGAAGAAAATTCTAAATTCTCTGCTTTTTGCAGTCCAGAAAGAATTTCCTGGGTTTTAGTAGACATTTGCTGTATATCTGCTTCTTTTAGTTTTTTTAAATTCTCTGAATTGGAGAATAATAAAGTGAGGATACGCTCTTCAATCAACTCTCGCCTCCCCTTCTTTATCTGGGCGGATTGTTGAGCATCAGCAAATTTCCTTATTTCAATTGGATCTTTTTTTACTTTCGCTAATTCTTGCACAATTATTTCTTCTTTCACTTCAAGTATTTCAGCTAAACGCTGAATCCAATGAGTTTGCTCAATTTTATTAGGAAGTTTTGAGATAACATTAAGGAGAACCCCTCCTGCTTTCTTTTTTCCTTCGGCTGTTGTTTTATCAAATTGAGAAAACGTTGTTTCAAAATAGTAATCAATAATGGAAGAGGAGTCAGCAAGTGCTTTTTCCCATGCCAAAGGATCCTCCTTTGCAATATCTGCTGGATCTTGTCCCTTTAAAAGACGAGCAATCTTTATACTAAACCCCTGGGACAACGCAAGCTCAATACCTCTCTTAGTTGCTGAGTCCCCCGCAACATCCATATCAAAGGCAAGAATGAGATTTTCTGAATATCTCTTTAGTAGTTGGAGGTGAAAAGGAGTTAAAGCAGTCCCTGAGGTTGCAACCACATTCTTCGTTTTGGTTTGTACTGCTAAAATAACATCCATGTATCCTTCAACTAAAATACAAGAATCCTGTTTTCGCATCTCCAGTTTTGCTTTGTCCAAGCCATAGAGAATGTTACTTTTATCATACAAAGGAGTTGCCGGACTATTCATATACTTTGCAAGATTCTTGTCTTCCTTGCCAAAGATACGACCCCCAAAACCAACAATCTCCCCTTGCAGACTAAACACGGGAAACATAATACGAGACTGAAATCTATCGTAGACGCCATTATCCGTTTTTATGAGTAATCCTGCTTTAATAATTTCCCCCTCTGAATATCCTTTTCCCTTTAAAAAATCTACCAAAACACGCTTAGCATCTGGTGCATATCCCAAACGCCAGGTTTCAAATGATTCAGGTAAAACTCCTCTACTTTTTAAGTATTCCCCTGCTACCTTTCCCTGGCTTGATTCAAGCTGTTTTTCAAAGAAACGCGAGGCAAACTCCAAAATCTCTTGCAATTGTTTCCTCTCTGACTTGGCTTTCGCAAAAGCAGGATCAGCCTTTTGAAGCTCTACGCCTGCCTTTTGAGCCAAGAGTCTCAATGCATCGCCAAACTCTATGCCCTCAATTTGCATGATAAACTGAAAGATATCTCCTCCAACGCTACATCCAAAACAATGATACATTTGACGAGCTGGACTCACGAAAAAAGAAGGACCCTTTTCTGAATGAAAAGGACACAAGGCGCGATAGTTTGCCCCAGTTTTTTGCAACTTCAAATATTCTCCAATTATTTGAACCACATCTAGCCTATTCTTTATCTCTTCAACTGGAGAATTAATCATGCTTTATTGCAAGTCTTGCTAGGGCTAAGGCCGCAAAAAAAAGTCCTATATCTCGAAATACAATATCCATAGCTCCCAGATTAAAGAGAGCTATACCGCCAAAAGCAAAAGCAGAGAGCAATGCAGGATACATAACTTTCTTTCCCCACAAAAGCCACAGACCCAGCGCCGCCTCAAAGAGAGAGAAAGCTCCAAGGAGTAGTCCCTCTGGAATACCGAATTGAAAGAGAAATGCTGGGAAAAACCCAATCCAGTTAATAGGTTCCAGGGTAGAGCCCAAAGCCGCATACAAGAGCGTAAAAGCAATGCCTAAGCGCAAAATCAGTTCAGCTGAGATCTTCCCTATCATATTTACTACTCTACAATGATTTTCCCTGTGAATCTAGCCTGAAGATGATCGTGATATCCCCAACTTCCCTGATCCTGAAAGATAAAAGACCAGCTTCCTTGCTGCGCAATTGCTTGGCAGGCATCAAAAATTCTTACCTTCTCTGCTCCACCACATTTACGAATACTTGAGCCAGGATAGATTGTATGGGTTGGATGAATAGCAGTAGCGGGCCACATGAAAAAATTATTTTCATTTTCAAAAATAACTTCTGTACCTTGAGAAATAGTAACTTCTTTTGGCACATACCCAGAATCCGTATACCTTATTGTAATTGATTCTCCGTTTCCTACTAAGGGGGAAATGCTTACCTCTGGACTCGATTGTTCTGGCGCATCCCCTGACTGAAAGAACAAAAATCCTCCTAGCACAATGATGATAACACTACCGATAATAATATAGATGTTTTTGGACATATAATGACTATTTATTATTACTTATATACTTTACGATCTTATATTATACTGCGGAGGGAGAGGGATTCGAACCCTCGATACCTTTCGATATGCCGCCTTTCCAAGGCGGTGCACTAGGCCACTATGCGACCCCTCCATAGCTAGATAATTTGCTACTTTGGCAATGTTACTATAATTTGGGAAAGTTTTGAATATTGCGCAGCAAACTTATACATCAAAAGCTTAAGTATGGTTAGAAAATCCAGGATTTCTTCACGCAGTATTTCAGGTCCAGAAAATACTTCCCATCCTTCTTCTATGAGATTACGAGCATAATGATAAAGAATTCTGTGACTTGAATCTTCTCTTAAATACACAATAATGTTCTTGAACTCCCCTCTGTCCAACCACACCCCATGACATAAACTACACACATCAACTTTTATATCAGAATCTCCGTATGAAACTTCATACATAGGAAGGCGATCTCTTGGACACATCTTTTGATTTAAGGAAAGAACAAACTTGCCAGGATCCTTCCACAAATCAATGTCCAACCATCTTAAGTCTCTATCCTTAGTATCCTTTGCTTCTCGTAATTCATGTTCATCAAACCACAAACCATAGTCTTGAGGACAGTAATCAATCTCAGCTCCCAAGATATTGGATTGCTCCAAAGATATTTGTTGATGGTGTGGGCAAAACTTTTTCATATTTTCTGACTTCGCAAGGCAACTACGCGCTCCTCTAAAGGAGGGTGGCTCATAAATAATTTATGCATCCAACTCTTTTGCTCCTTTCCTCGAAATGGGTTTGAAATATACAGATGAGATAAAGCATCATTTGCAGATTTTAATTGATTAGGGTCTTTTGAAATCTTTTCCAGCGCACTGGCCAATCCTTCAGGGTAGCGGGTAAGCAAGGCACCTGAAGCATCTGCTAGAAGCTCTCGTTTTCTTGAAATAGCAAGTTTCATTATCTGAGCTAACAGCGGAGCGATAACCAAAAAGGCTAAAGCAATCACAATCATTATTATTCTTGCCTGTCCCCCTCCTCTATCATTTTGCCTTCCCATGCCACCAAAAAAAGCTAAACGAAAGAACAAATTTGCAAGAAGTACTACAACTCCTACCAATACCACTACAACGGTAGAAATCAGCATATCTTTATTCCCAATATGCGACAATTCATGGGAGAGAACTCCTTCAAGCTCCACGCGAGAAAGACGTTCAAGTAGTCCTGTGGTTACTGCAACCACTGCATGCTTTGCATCCCGCCCTGTTGCAAAAGCATTGGGTTGCGCATCCTTGATAATAAATATCCTTGGCATTGGCAATCCTGCTGTAATACTTAAGTTCTCAACAATACGGTACAATTCAGGATAATCCTTTTTCAAAACAGGTTTTGCGTGAGCCAAAGACAGTACCAGTTTATCTGAATACCAGAATGAACCAACGCTCATTGTGATACTTAAAACAACTGCAATCCATAAAATGATCTGACTTCCCAAAATATAGCTCATCAGCCATCCAGCTCCTATCACAAAGAGAAAAAAACCCAGGAGATACAGCCAGGTCTTTCTCGTATTTGCCTCCGCATGCGAGTAAATATCCATACAAGTGAAACTTAGTTGAACTAAGTTTAGAAAGAAACTTTCGGTACTGCCTTCTCTTCTTCTTCAATTTCAAAGAACTCTTCTTGTTTAAAGCCAAGGGTCTTTGCAACCAACACCATAGGGAAACCCTGAATCATAGTATTTAATGTCATAACCGTGGTATTAAAGAATCTTCGTGATGCTTGTATTTTATCCTCTGTATCTCGAAGTTCCCGCTGCAGTTCCATGAAGTTTGAAGATGCTTTAAGATCAGGATAATTTTCTGCAACCGCAAACAAAGACTTTAAAGCTCCAGTAAGCATGTTTTCTGCTCCCGCAATATTCTTTATATTCCCTGACTGCTCAGTTAACAGTGCATTTGCTCGTGCTTTTGTAACCGCTTCAAATACTCCCTTTTCATGCGCAGCATATCCTTTTACCGCTTCCAACAAATTAGGAATTAAGTTGTACCTTCTTTTTAACTGTACATCAATGTCAGAGAAAGCTTCCTTTGCCCGATTCCTTAGTGCAACTAGGCGATTATATGTAAAAACAGCCCAAACAACAATAATAGCAACAATTAAAATAGCAATTTGCGTAGTATTCATATGATCTATCTTACCAACAATCTCCTTAAAAAACAACACCGCCCAAAAGGGCGGCGTCAACTTCTTAATTAAACTAAGGAAGTATTAAAATCCTCCCATTCCTCCTGGCATATCAGGGGGCATCCCTTTCTTGTCATCCTTTTCTGGAATATCTACTATCACAACTTCCGTAGTAAGGAGAGTAGAAGCCGCTGAAACTGCGCTTTCCAATGCAACTCGTACTACTTTCGTAGGATCTACCACTCCAGCTTTCAAAAGGTCCTCATATATATCTTTTGCCGCGTTATACCCAAAAGAGCCTTCTCCTTTTTTAACTTCTGAAGCAACTACAGAGCCATCCTTTCCTGCGTTCTGTGCTATTTGGCGAATAGGTTCTTCCAATGCACGTCTTACAATATCCAGAGCAATTGTCTCTTCTTTGTCCTCAAATTGCATTCCTTCCAAGGACTTTGCTGCTCTTAATAAAGCTACTCCTCCTCCAGGAACAATACCCTCCTCAACTGCCGCCTTAGTTGCAGAAAGAGCATCTTCTGTTTTATGCTGCCTTGCCTTTTGCTCAACTTCAGTTGCGGCCCCTACTTTGATAACAGCTACTCCTCCAGCTAATTTTGCCAAACGTTCTTGTAATTTTTCCTTATCAAAGTCGGAACTCACATCTTTAAGTAAAGAACGAATCTGCAAGATTCTAGCATCAAGCTTTTCTTTCTCTCCTTTTCCTTCAATAATCGTAGTATTTTCTTTGGTTGCAACTATGCGCCTGGCAGATCCCAATTGCTCCAGCGTAATACCATCTAATTTTAATCCTACTTCCTCTGAAATAACTTGAGCTCCTGTTATGGTAGCAATATCTTCTAACATTTCTTTCTTCCTGTCTCCAAATCCTGGAGATTTCACTGCAAGTGTATTAAAAATCCCTCTCAATTTATTAACCACCAGAGTTGCTAAGGCATCGCCATCTACATCATCTGCAATAATTATGAGATCTTTCTTGCCGGTTTTTGCAATGACTTCAAGAGTAGGAAGTATTTCTTGCAGCGAAGAAATCTTTTTGTCAGTTAATAAAATATATGGATCTTCAAAAATTGCTTCCATGCGCTCTGCATTGGAAACCATATAGGGGGAAATGTATCCTTGGTCAAATTGAAGTCCTTTTACAATCTCTTTTTGAATACCAAATGTCTGAGACTCTTCTACCGTAACTACTCCATCCTTTCCAACTTCTTCCATGACTTCTGCAATAAGAGTTCCCATTTCCTGATCTTCCGCTGAAATAGTAGCTACTTGCGCAATTTCTTCCTTTTTTGAAACTGGCTGAGAAAGTTCTTTTAGAGCGTTAATAACCTTTTGGGAAGCCTTTTCCAATCCTCTTTTTAAAGCTAAAGGATTAGCTCCCGCGGTTACATTCTTTAATCCCTCTTCAATAATCGCTTGAGTTAAAACTGTAGCTGTTGTAGTTCCATCTCCTGCAGCATCATTTGCACGAGACGATACTTCTTTAATAACTTCAGCTCCCACATTTTCAATCCTATCTTCAAGCTCGATCTTCTTTGCAATAGTAACGCCATCATTTGTAATAGTAGGGACGCCAAAGCCCTCCTCCAATACAACATTACGCCCTTTGGGGCCAAGAGTTACTTTTACCGCGTCTGCTACTTTATCCACACCAGCTTTTAACTTTCTTCGTGCTTCCTCTGAGTACAAAATTTGTTTTGCCATATTATTTTTCCAGTATTGCTAAAATATCTTTTTCTTCTGCAATAAGATAATCTTTACCATCTACTTTTACTTCATTTGGTCCATACTTTGTAAACAACACAACATCTCCCACCTTCATTTCCAAGGGAGTTATCTTGCCATCCTTTCCTTTCTTGCCAGGACCTACTGCAATAACAGTTCCTTGCTCTGACTTTTCCTGTTCTATTGTTTCTGGAAGTAAAATACCTGTTTTGGTCTTTTGTTCTTCCTTTAGTGGCTCAAGTAACACGTGGTCTGATAATGGTTTGATATTCATAATCTCTTCTTTACTAGATTAACATTTATAACCTTGACTGATAATCTTTTTAGCACATATCAAGAAAAATATCAATGCGAAAAAAAATGACCCCTTTCCTATCAAGAAGAGGGGTCGTTGGAATCGTTTTTAGGAGTATCCTTCATTTCAAGTGCCACAACCTTGATTTGACGATCATCTACCCGCAACGCAACCTTGGCAATCACCTGTCGTTTAAGTCTAGCGAGTGGATTCTTCTTCATGTTGCGATCTAGGGCAAAATGAACTTGAAGATAGCGAGTTCCGTCCTTGCCTGTTTTAAACTCAACTTGCGCCTTTATTATCCTCGTGTAGGTCTGCACAACAAGCTCTTCTATCTCTGTCACGACTCTAACAAGATCGAACAAAGGGTCTTTGGACGACGTCACATCCTGAACATCCCACGATTTAGCATCCAGGAAATCTTTTAGAAGATCAGGAGAAGATTCTTCTTCTCCAACCAATTCTTCTTGCTCCACAACCTCAATTAGTGGAGCCTTTTCGCAAGAGTCTTCCTTCTTTGAAACTTGAGTTTCCTTCACCTTCCCGTTTCTATGAAAATTGGGGAGGTGCTTCAAGAATGATGTTAGCATATCCCACCTCCTAACTGTCCACAGTAAACCCTAAAAGCAAAGAATTGTCAAAGGGCTTTGCCTGTATGACTCTTTTTTATCCTTGCCAATTCCTTGGGAGTACCTTCTCCAATAAGTTCTCCTCCTTTCGCTCCGCCCTCTGGCCCCAAATCAATTAACCAATCTGCGTTTTTTATCAAATCCATATTGTGCTCTATTATCAGCACGGTATTTCCTTTTTTCTACACAAAACCATGAAACGAACCATCCAGTTAAAAAATTACCTCCTTTCCATAAAAGGAATGTGTTATGCCTTCACTAGACAAATAGTCTATATAAGTGAAGGAATCTGAAAACATTCCAAAATCATTATACATATTTACAGCAAAATGCATCATCCATATGGGGCTGACGCTCCTTCCTCCTTCTTGATCACATCTCTTGTTTGGAATTTCAAATTCCGCGTCTTCTATGATACTGAATATGTCTGAATTTTCCCCAATAGACGGATTTATAAAATTGCCGTTCCTATCTTTTAGCGCTTCAGCCGGATTCGTATAATAGATATTACTCTCTATAAGGTAGCAAAAATTACCAACATGAAAATGTCCTTGTGCCTCTTTTGCGTCAAATAATTCAGGGGGCGTAGTGCGTTGGTCTAAAAATCCCAGTTGTGCAAGCTGCAAGCGTCCTGTCTTGTAATTTTTGATGTAGTTTAAGAAATCTGGCTTTTCCATGTTAATCTCGCCATCCAGTATGTAGTCAACGTTAACTACATGATTTCCCATGCCATTATCAAATACATCTGTGCGACGGATAAGATACCCGTCCTCAAGAGCTTTATTGATATCCGTGTAGCGATAAGCTATCTCCAGGGCTCGTTTCATTTTTTCGATATCTTGCTCTGAATAGTTGCTCTCTACATCATACTTCTTTGGCGGATAAATTTCTCCGCTTTTGTAGTAGGGAAAATAAGTTTCATCGACAACACCCGCATCAAATTCGCTTTTAAAAAGCGAAGGTATGGTACCTTCAAAATACCAAGCTATTTTTCCTGTAATGGGCTTTGATGCATTCGCTATTGGCTGAGGTATAACGTCCTGATACCAAGCTATTTTTCCTGTAATGGGCTTTGATGCATTCGCTATTGGCTGAGATATAACGTCCTGTGAAATTATCTTTTGTTGTTCTTTTGTAAAATACGAATCAAACTTTTGATTGCTATCCAATAATATATATAGCCCTAGTGAGGCCACAAGAAATATTACAATAGCAATAATTGATTTTATTAATTTCAAAATATCTGGAACTTTATATTTTTCTTATGCTTATCCTATCAAGAGTTATCCACTTAGCGAACTATCAATGCTGCGTCCAGTAAACCCCAAAAACAAAGAACTGTCAAAGAGCTTTGCCCGTATGACTCTTTTTCATCCTTGCCAACTCCTTGGGGGTACCTTCGCCAATAAGTTCTCCTCCTTTTGCTCCACCCTCTGGTCCAAGATCAATTAACCAATCTGCGTTTTTTATCAAATCCATATTGTGCTCTATTATCAGCACGGTATTTCCTTTATCTACAAGCTCTCCTAAAACCTGCAGAAGTTTTTTTACATCATCAAAATGCAATCCAGTAGTTGGTTCATCTAATATATACAAGGTCTTTCCTGTTGCTTTCTTTGCAAGCTCAGTTGCTAGTTTTACCCGCTGTGCTTCCCCACCAGACAGCGATGGAGCTGGTTGACCCAGTTCAATGTAAGACAAGCCAACATCATTTAAAGTCTTTAACTTTATTGCAAGCGAAGGTACGTTCTTGAAAAACTCCAAGGCCTCCTCAACAGTCATCTCTAAAACCTCTGCAATATTCTTTCCCCTGTATTGTACCTCCAACACTTCTTTCATATATCTTTTCCCATGACACTCTTCACATTCAACATATACGTCTGGCAAGAAATACATCTCAATCTTTTTTAATCCTTGGCCTTCACAGCTCTCACATCTTCCCCCTTTCACGTTAAAAGAAAATCTTCCTTGAGAATACCCTCGTATCCTGGACTCCTTTACTCCCATAAACAAATCACGCACAGCAGTAAAGGCTCCTGTGTAGGTTGCAGGATTGGAGCGAGGCGTTCTTCCAATGGGTGACTGATCTACCAACACCACTTTGTTTATATGCTCAGTTCCTTCAATTGCCTTGT
>CAJXJI010000015.1 GCA_913054235.1 uncultured bacterium | reverse complement strand
GACTGATCTACCAACACCACTTTGTTTATATGCTCAGTTCCTTCAATTGCCTTGTGCTCCCCTGGCGCTTCTTTTGCTTTATACAGTTTTTGAAGTAAAGCTCTTGCTAAAATATCATTTACCAAAGAGCTCTTTCCTGAACCTGAAACTCCAGTCACGCATACCAATTTCCCCAAAGGAATTTTAACATCAATATTTTTTAAGTTATTGTGGCTTGCACCAAGAATAGTAAGGTAATCTATTTTAGGTTGCTCTTTTATATTTCGCATTACTGATACTTTTTTTCTTCCCGAAAAATAGTCTCCAGTAAGTGTATGAGATTTTAATAATTGTTTTGGAGTACCAACAAACGTAACCCTGCCCCCATGCTTTCCAGCTCCCGGGCCAATATCTATTACCCAATCGGCAGCTTTAATGGTTTGGGGATCATGCTCCACCACTACAATGGTATTGCCCAATGTGCGTAATTGCTGCAAGGTTCCAATCAATCTGTGCTGATCTCTTGCATGCAAACCAATTGAAGGCTCATCTAATATATACAACACTCCGGTAAGCTTTGATCCAATCTGGGTTGCCAAATGTATTCTCTGCTCTTCTCCTCCAGACAGAGTTCCTGCCTTTCTTCCCAAAGTTAAATATTCAAGACCAACATCAATTAAAAATTGAAGCCTACTCAACACCTCTTTTACAATAGGTTGTGCTATCTTCTTTTCATGCTCTTTAAGCGAGAGCTTTAAGAAGAACTCCTTGGTTAAATCGAGCTGAAGGCTCACTACTTCATGCATGGATTTTCCGCCAACCCTCACCCCTAAAACCTCTGGCTTTAATCTCTCCCCTTGGCACTTTTCGCAAATCTTCTCTACCATGTACTGCTCAATTTCTTCTCGTGCGTATTCAGAGTCAGTTTCATGATACCGTCTTTGAAGCCAAGGAATTACACCCTCAAAATCTCCATCTCCATGGAGCACCAGCTTTATGACTTTGGGTGAAAGATCTTCTACTGGGCTATCTAAAGAGAACTTACGCTCTTTTGCCAAATCCTCCAATTTCCACCAAAAGAATCCTTGCCTGCCAATCCTATGGGAAGCATGAGCCCAGGGGAATATAGCTCCCTCTGCAATGGAGAGTCGAGGATTAGGAATAACCAGTCTTGGATCAACCTCCAATTTCTCTCCCAAACCCTGACAAGATACACACGCTCCAAAGGGAGAATTAAAGGAAAATATCCTCGGCTCAATCTCTGGGAGAGAAATACCGCAATCCTCACAGGCAAACCGTTCTGAGAATATCTGATCTCCCTTTTTTGAATTAATAATCACCATACCTTTTCCAAGCTTTAGTGCGGTTTCCAAGGAATCAACAAGCCGTGGGCGATCCAAGTCCTTTTCAATGGTCAATCTATCTACCACAACCTCAATAGAGTGCTTCTTTTTGCGATCTAACTCTCTTTGCATTGCTTCTTCAATACGCTCTGTTGCACCATCAATGCGGACTCGAATAAATCCGGAACGCTGAATCTCTTCTAGAATCCCTCGATGCTCACCTTTCTTCTCTTTAATAACAGGCCCTAAAATAGCAATTTCTTGGCCTACTTGAAGTTTTTGCACCTGGCTTGCAATATGTGAAACAGACTGCCTGGAAACTACTTTCCCACATTCTGGACAATGAGGAATACCAATTCGTGCAAATAAAAGACGAAGATAATCATAAATCTCCGTACTGGTTCCAACGGTAGATCTTGGATTGTGCGCCCCCTTTCTTTGATCAATTGCAATGGCAGGCGAGATACCCTCAATGCTATCTACATCAGGTTTTTGCATAATGCCAAGAAACTGCCTGGCGTATGCAGACAAACTTTCCACATACCTTCTTTGTCCTTCCGCATACAACGTATCAAAGGCAAGAGAACTTTTCCCAGAGCCTGACAATCCTGTTATAACAACAAGTTTTCCTTTTGGGATATCAACATCAATGTTCTTGAGATTATGTACGCGAGCTCCTTTAATTTTAATGAAATCTTGCGACATAGACTTTGCAATTATATACGATAATGCAAGATATTTCAATAGATGCAAGCGACTTGCGCGAAAGCTCGTTTTATGGTTTATTCAATAAACACAGGGTAGCCCTTACCACAAGAAAATATACGACTATGGGAGATCTTATCATGGACATAATTACATGGCTTTTTATGGCTTGTGCAGTAGTTCTCTACGTACTTGCCTTTCCCTTCCTCTTAGTGCTCGTACTAGTATTTCACGATTGGGAACCAGTACGAATATCATCCATAATTGCGTTTCTAGCTCTAGATTTCGTTCTTTTCGGAGACCTCACACGAAAATACGCCACCCCTCCAAGATGGTACTATCCTCCATGGAGAGGAGGATGGGGACTCAAAATATTACACACCTAATCTCATTAAACAGACAGAGGCCCTATAGATACCCAACAACGCACCTCTATACAAAGAGGGATAATCTTTCTCGTTGTCATAGGCATTCAAGGCAGGTGATATGGCTGTTTTTGAAACAGAAGAACATCGAAAGCAACCTCTACCTAACAGCTCTCTACATTCTTAAGCTCTTTAGCTTCCTAATCCCCAAGCTGACGCCTCTTTGCCAGCTTGGGGCATTTTATTTCTGCTATACTATGAATACATGGAAAAATTTACATATCTTTCCAAAACAAAACTTAACGATCTCCCCAAGGCACCTGGTGTCTATGCTTTGTCATCTCAAAAAACCGTTCTATATATAGGAAAGGCAGCAAATTTAAAAGAGAGGGTAAAAAACCACTTTATGCAGCCAACGTACAGAGATGATCTATTCATCCAAGACGTAAAAAAGATTGGATATATTAAAACAGAGTCAGACATTGATGCATTATTGCTGGAATCTCAGCTCATTAAAAAACAGCAGCCAAGATACAATGTTATGTGGAAGGATGATAAAAAGTACTTCTATGTTGCTATTACAAAAGAAACTCTCCCTCGAATTTTTTTAACCCACCAACCCGCACTGCAAAAACAAAGTTTAAAAACTCCTAAATCTCGTTTGGAAAAAATAAAATATATTGGTCCCTTCATAGAAGGAAAAGCAATTAAGCAAGTATTAAGATTGCTGCGAAAAGTATTTCCATACTACACGGCAAAAAACCATGGAGCGCTCCTGTGTCAGTATTGTCATTTGAATCTATGCCCTGGTCCTACTCCAAACAAAGAGATGTATAAAAAGAATATACGCAATCTTGTCTCTGTTTTAAAAGGAAAGAAAACTTCGGTTCAAAAACAATTAAAAAAAGAAATGGAAAGCACAGCAAAGAGTCAAGATTTTGAAAAGGCAGCAGAGTTGAGAGACCAATTTCTCTCTTTGGAGAGTATTATCTCCCACGCAAGACTTCTAGCTCCTGAGGTTTCGCCTTCTGTAAACTGGATTATAATAGAAAAGGATTTAAAAAAACTCTTTTCAATTAAAAAAAGGATAACTCGCATTGAAGCATACGATATTTCAAATATCCAAGGGAAGGAAGCAACAGGTTCTCAGGTTACTTTTTTAAAGGGAATTCCTGCAAAGGAACACTACAGAAATTATAAGATTCATATAACAGGAAAGCCAAATGATTTTGCTATGATGGAAGAACTTCTTTTGCGGCGTCTTTTGCATAAAGAATGGCCCTACCCTCAAATCATAGTTATTGATGGAGGCAAAGGCCAACTCACCTCTGCTATCAACGCTACGTTGAACATAAGCGCAGCAAAGAAAATAAAGATAGTGGCTTTAGCAAAAAAACAAAATGAGTTATTCTTTCCTGGAAAATCAAAATCAGTATTGCTTCGTGATTTACCAAGACCGTCTGAAAACCTATTCTTGCATATTCGAGACGAAGCACATCGCTTTGCCATTACCTATCATCGACTTTTGCACAGAAAAAAGGTGTTAAAGACCAACTGAGCAAGAAAGCATAATTGACGCAAATAAACAAAAAAGGTATACTATATTCATGATCCATACTGTTGTACTCTCTTTGCTTGCTGGATTAGCTGGCCTCTGGATTGCAACTGAGTTTATCCCAGGTGTTAATTTTACAGGCGATCTAAAAAGTTTCTTGATTGCAAGCGCCGTTCTTGGTATCATTATCGCTGTAGCACGTCCGTTGCTCAATCTCGTTTCTTTGGTTGTAAAAATTGTAATCTTAACAGTCTTTGTTCTTGCGGGTGTATGGATATTGGATGTTATCTTCCCAGAGTTTAATATTCTTAATGTAACTTCTCTTTTATGGACCGGCCTTGCAGTAGCAGGAGCCACCATAGTCCTCTCTCTATTTGGTAGGGGTAAAGTATAGACTTTAATCCTCTTTAAAAAGAGATTATAAAATAGATATATGTCACCTTTAGCAATAATACAGATAATAGTAGCGATCCTCTTGGTGGTCTCCATTCTCCTCCAGCAACGTGGAGGAGGTTTAGGTGGCGCTTTTGGGGGAGAAGGCGGAGGATCCTACGCTACAAAGCGTGGACTTCAACAGAAACTTCACTTTGCAACTATTGCATTGGCAATTCTTTTTGTAGGCCTTGCCTTACTTAACCTTATTTTATAAAAATCTTTTTTTAGAAATTTCTATTCTCACTTTGCTTTAAATTAGGTAATGCTTTGAAATCTTCTCTTTTTGACAATTTTGCTGGCTTTTTTAAGAACGGGGAGTTCCCCTCTTTTAGCCAATGGAAAAAACTACCCCGTATCCTTTCCTTGAAAGAAAAGAGAGGGCTGGTCTTGCTTTTAGCTTTCTTTTTTGGCTCTCTTCTGTTCTTAACTTCCCATATCTATATGACCTACACTGTGGTCACCCCGGCTAAAGGAGGAACAATAACTGAGGGTATGGTAGGTTCTCCTCGCTTCTTAAACCCCGTGTATGCTGAGGTAAACGATGTTGATAGAAGCCTAAGCCAGCTTCTCTTCTCTGGGCTACTTCGTTATGACAATGAAGGCAACCTTATTTCCGATCTTGCAAAGGATTATAGTATTTTGGAAGGTGGAAGAATATTTGAGGTAAATATAAAGGATAACATACGATGGCATGACGGCTGGGGATTTAATGTGGATGATATCCTCTTTACAGTGCAAACTATTCAAGATCCTCGCTACAAGTCGCCGGTACGCGCAAATTGGATAGGAGTTACTGTTCAAAAGATTTCTCCCCTTAAAGTACGCTTTGTACTCAAAGATCCTTTTGCTTCCTTCCCAGAGCGTCTTACCTTAAAAATCCTACCTCGTCATATATGGGAAGAAATTAGTCCTGAAAACTTTGCTCTTTCTGTATATAATCTTCAACCTGTGGGAACTGGCCCTTACCGTTTAGTAAGCGTGAAACGTACCAAGTCAGGATCGGTAAATGAAGTCCAACTTAAAGCCAATACAAAATACCATCTTAATGGACCACACATTGAAAACCTCGTATTCAAGTTCTTTAAGACAGAAGAAGATTTACTTGACGAAGCTGACGCTGGAAAATTACAAAGCTTCTCTTTAACCAATCCTTCTCCCTCAAGATTTCGAAATCCCGCACTTAAGACATATGATTTCTTAATCCCCCGATCCTACTCTCTATTCTTTAACCTCAAGGCAAACTCCTCAATCACAGAACTAAACATACGAAAAGCATTGCAACTTGCTATTGACCAGCAAGAACTTAACAGAGAACTATTTGACGAAAATGCAATTCTCCTTTCCTCTTCACTAAGACCTGATCTATTTTCATTTGCCAATCCTCCTATCCAAGAAAAAAATATCACTGAAGCCCTTTCGCTCTTTGCCAAGGAAGGATACCAGAAGATAGAATCCGGGAATCTCGTAAAGATTGCTTTATCCAGCGACTTTACAAAAGATCTTCGCCGGGGAAATCAAGGTCCCCTAGTTATTGCTTTGCAAGAATGCTTGGCTAGAGATCCTGAGGTATACCCACAAGGTACTCTCAATGGAGTATTTGGACCTGCAACTCAAAAAGCAGTTATTGCTTTTCAGGAAAAATATGCGCAAGATGTTTTAGCTCCTTCTGGTTTACGTAAAGGAACAGGCACCGTAGGTCCATCTACAAGAGCAAAGCTCAATGAGGTCTGCTCTACCCCACAAGAAGACACTCCCCTTACGCTTATCTTAACCACACTGGACCAATCCCCATTAAAAGATGTGGCTCTCTTCATAGCCTCTTCATGGGAGGAACTGGGAATTGCAACAGAGGTCAATCTTCTGACCCCTGGTGAATTAGAGCGAGATGTGTTAAAACCAAGGAACTTTGAAATACTCTTGTTTGGAGAGATTCTCAATAGAATTCCAGACCCTCTTCCTTTCTGGCACTCCTCTCAAGTAAAAGACCCAGGACTTAATCTTTCAGGATACGATAACGCAGCAGCCGACACTCTTTTGGAACAAATCCGAAGAACTTTAAGTAAAGAAGATAGAAGTAATTTCTTGTCTGAACTTCAAGAGCTCTTGGGAGAAAATATTCCTTTAATACCACTCTATGATCTGCCATACCAATATATTGCTCAAAAAGAAATTAAAGGTATTAAGGGACAGCTTTTGTCTGAACCCTCACAAAGGTTTTCTGGCATTTTAGATTGGTATATTAAAACAAAACGTGTGTGGA
The DNA here is from genome assembly GCA_913054235.1 of uncultured bacterium. Taxonomy (GTDB): domain Bacteria; phylum Patescibacteriota; class Minisyncoccia; order Minisyncoccales; family UBA10102; genus 01-FULL-49-22b. Next base: position 5,360 of record CAJXJI010000015.1, on the reverse strand, counting down.
GTTTTTAGGCCTGGGTGGTGAAATCGGCAAACACGCTAGCTTCAGAAGCTAGTGCCTTCACGGGCTTGCGAGTTCAAGTCTCGCTCCAGGCACCAAAATAATAACTAACTCATATTATGATAAAATCACAAACACGACCAACAACGCCTGCTATAAAACAAGTGGAGCATTCTCCCCAACAAGAAACAGAGCGCACAACCTCCCCTACCGTAGGAGTAAAGATTATCCCACTTGGTGGGCTTGGAGAGGTTGGAAAAAACATGATGGTTATTGAGGATAAAGGAAAAATCCTTATCGTTGATATGGGGCTGCGCATGCCAGATGAAGATATGCCAGGAATTGACTATATCATTCCCAATATTACTTCTTTGCGAGGAAGAGAAAAAGACATTGTTGGCATTCTCATCACCCATGGACATCTAGATCACATTGGAGCTATCCCTTATCTGGTAGGTAAGCTTGGTAATCCTCCCATGTTTGTAGCTCCTCTTGCAAAAGGTATTCTTTTAAAGCGCCAAGAGGATTTTCAAGGACAACCTAAGCTCAAGATATCTCCTGTAGAAGATGGAAAAATATTAAGACTAGGTCCATTTTCAATAGAACCCTTCAGACAAAACCATAATATCAATGATAACTTTGGATTTGTTATCACCACATCCCAAGGAAACATTGTCCATACATCAGACTTTAAGTTTGATGACAGCCCAGTCAACGACCCTCCTACCGATTACAATCGCTTCAAAAAAATGGGCAAGAACAATGTACTGCTGCTCATGTCAGACTCTACCAATGCTGAGCAACCCAATCATTCCCTTTCTGAAAAAGTCATCATGGAAAACCTGGATGAAATTTTCATGCAAGCAAAAGGTAGAATTATTACCGCAACCTTTGGATCCTTGCTCAATCGAATCCAACAGATCATAACGCTATCTGAAAAGCATGGCAGAAGAGTTGCCATTGAAGGATATTCCATGAAAACCAACGTAGAGATTGCAAAACGCCTCGGATATATTAAAGCAAAAAAAGGGACCTTGCTTACAACCAAAGAGATACTAAAATACCCAGACGAGAAAATAACTATTCTTTCTACTGGAGCCCAAGGAGAAGAGAATGCAGTATTAATGCGCATCATTAACAAAGAGCATAAGCTCTTGCGCATCCAAAAAGGAGACTCCGTTATTTTTTCCTCTTCTGTTATTCCAGGAAACGAGCGCACCGTGCAATTTGTAAAAGATCAACTCTACCGGCAGCAAGCCAATGTCTTTCATTACAAGATGATGGACATTCATGCTTCAGGGCACGCCAGTCAAGAAGAGCTCAAAGAACTTATTAGCTACCTAAAACCCAAATTCTTTATGCCGATTCACGGACAATTCTCCATGATGTACACCCATGCTGACTTAGCAAAGGAGCAAGGTATACCTGAAAAAAATATTGTCGTACCAGAAAATGGCAATGTTATTGCTTTAACTAGCAATCAAATTACAATTGAGAAAAAATCAGTTCCCGCAAACCTCATTATGGTAGATGGTCTTGGAGTAGGAGACGTTGGAGAAATTGTATTGCGAGATCGTCAAAATCTTGCCAAAGACGGTATGTTCGTAATCATTGTGGTGGTCAATCGCCAAAAAGGAACCGTGCAAGGATCCCCAGATATTATCTCCCGCGGATTCATTTACTTAAGAGAATCCAAAGATCTTCTGCGAGATGTAAGGCGAAGAGTAATAGAAGTTGTAAATAAGGCATCTTCAACCAGTGGAGCAGTAAACTGGGTGCACGTAAGGGACGACATAAAAAAAGAAGTCGCCAGCTTCCTGCAAAAGAAGGTTAACCGACATCCTATGGTGCTCCCAGTCATTATTGAAGTATAATACAACAATGCGTATTTTAAGCGGAATACAACCTACAGGAGAGCTCCATATTGGAAACTACCTTGGAGCTACCAAAAACTGGGCTGAACTTCAAGCCAAGCACGATTGCTTTTTCATGATAGCTGACTTGCATGCGCTCACCACTCCACAAAACCCAAAAGAATTTTCAAAAACTACACTCTCAAAATTTATAGAACTTCTTGCGGTAGGACTCAATCCTGAAAAATGTATTATCTTTATACAATCCCATATTAAAGAGCATGCTGAGTTAGCTTGGATTTTTAGTACGCTTACCTCTCTTTCAGAACTGGAACGTATGACCCAATTTAAAGACAAGGCAAAAAAACAGCATACTAATATCAATGCAGGGCTTTTAACCTATCCAACTCTCATGGCAGCTGACATCCTTTTGTATAAAACGCAAGGAGTCCCTGTGGGAAAAGATCAAACACAACATCTTGAGCTCACACGCACAATTGCAAAGAAGTTTAATTCTACCTATGGAAAAGTATTTTGGGAACCAGAAACGCTTTTAGTAAAAGAAGGTGCAAAAATCATGTCTCTTGCGCAGCCCTTAAAAAAGATGTCTAAATCCGATACAGAGGAGTCTTCTATTGGTGTTTTTGAAGAAGCACAGAGCATTCAAAAAAAGATTCAAAGAGCTGTTACCGATGCTGGTAAAGAAATTAAATACGACCCTACAAAAAAACCAGGAATTTCAAATCTCTTAACCATCTACTCTCTTTTCTCTGATGAATCACTATCCCAAGCTGAAAAAAGATTTAAAGGAAAAGAGTACTCTGTCTTTAAAAAAGCACTAGCAGATCTTCTTGTGAAAAAGCTAGAACCTTTGCGAAAAAAGAAAGAAAAGCTTGAATCCCGAGAACTCTATGTGCAAGAAATCCTCCATCAAGGGAGAGAGAGGGCACAGTCTATTGCTGCAGCAACTATGGAAGAAGTTCGAGAGAAAATTGGACTCCTAAAGGCCTAGTTCATCGTAGTGCTCTTGCGTAATAGGAACACCAAAGTTTTTAAATAACACAAGAAACTCTCTCTCAATCTCCTCTAAGTCCTCTTTTGTATCCCCTTCAAATCTACATTTAATATGGGGACTTGTATTAGCTGCCCTTACTAAAGCCCACCCTTTTTTAAGCTGAATTCTTGCTCCATCAACATCTATTATAGAATACCCTTCTTTTTTAAGATGTATGACTAGCTTGCTTACAAGCCCAAATTTCACGTCGTCTGAAACTTCAATAAAAAGCTCTGGACTTGCCTGATAGTGCGGGAGTGCATCAACATATTTGGCAAAGTCTTTTTTAAAGGAAACAATTTCAGCTAATTTTAATGAGGCAAACAAAGCATCGTCCACAGGATAATACTCTTTGGGAAAAATAAAGTGCAAGGTAATTTCTCCTCCAAATACAGCTCCTACTTCTTCAATCTTTCGAATTACCGCATTATGATGAGAAACAGAAAAATATGTTGGGACTTTAAGTTTTCTCATTTCGTCTAGGAAAGCTTTGGACACACGAACATCGTGCACCACAGGTCCTTTGTGTTTTTTTATTGCCTGATACGCAAGCATAAGCATTGCAAAATCCCCTGATACCACCCTGCCCTTGTTATCAATAATAGCAACGCGGTCTCCGTCAGCATCATACGCAAGACCAATATCAGCTCCCTCCTTTACAACCGCTTCCTTTAGATCCTTTAAGTTCTCTTCTTGATACGGATCTGGCGGATGATTTGGAAAGGTACCATCATACTCTCCGTACAGTGTTTTTACGCGGCACCCAAGACTTTCAAATATCTTTTCTGGAAGAAACCCCATAGCTCCATTGCCAGAGTCAATAATCACTGAGAGTTGGCGCTCCAAATAAACACGTGAAGAAACATGTTTCATGTATTCATCTGTAGCATCCCTCTTCTTCACCTTTCCAAGAATACTAGCTTGAGTTATCATTTCCTCTTTATTCACAAGGTCTTGGATACTGTCTAGCTCTTTTGCTATAACATCATAAGCAAAGTCATCCCCTTTACGCTTCACACTCATACTTAGTCCATTAAAAGAACCTATGTTGTGAGATCCTGAAACCATAATTCCCCCATCATATTTATGATGAAGCAATGTAAAGTAGAATAAGGGGTCTGGAGCTAAACCCAAGTCAATAACATTTTTTCCAGAGACTACAAAAACATCCCGTATCGCTTGAGCAAGCAAAGGAGAGCTGGGCCTTGTATCATAGGCCAACACCAAGGTTTTAACGTGAGGATAGAGCTTCAGATAGGCGCGAGCAATGTAAGATACCACCTCCTCTGAAAGCTCTTCTGGATACCTTCCTCTGATATCATAGGCGCGAAATATGCTCGGATTGACTTTCATTGCCCTATATATTATCATGATGCTACGTATATGAGAAACTATGAGCTTACTCTGCTTTTGAAAGTAGATCTAACAGAAGGCGAACTCCAAGGACATTTGGGAGAAATAGCATCCATGCTGCAAGATGAGGGTGCTTTGATTATAAGTCAAGATAGTAAGGGAAAGCGTGCACTTCTAGCCCCCGTAAACAAGCATTCTGAGGCACAGCTTGCGGTTATAAAGTTTAGCGCAGATCCCCAGAAGATTGAAAGTATAGATAAAAACCTAAAAGAAAAAGAAAGTGTTTTAAGATTCACCTTGCTCTCTTATACTCCGCAAAAGGCAAAACAGCGAATCATTGTAAAAACTCCTGCAGCTTCAGTAGCAAAAGAGGCAACAGAAGAGGAAAAAGTAGAAATTGGAGATATTGATAAAAAACTAGAAGAAATCTTTAAAGACGAAATATGAATTTAAATAAAGTTGTTATTGTGGGAAATGCCGTGGATGCCCCAGAAATGCGTTCCACTCAATCAGGTCAGCAGGTAACAAGCCTAAGAGTTGCTACCAATAGAATGTGGAAAGACGCTCAAGGCCAACGCCAAAAATCGACCGAGTTTCATAGCGTAGTTTTGTGGGGTAGGTTGGCAGAAATTGCCTCCCAATACCTTCAAAAAGGCTCTTTGGTCTTAATTGAGGGAAGATTACAAACCAGATCATGGGAAGATAGTTCTGGGCAGAAAAAATATCGTACCGAAATCGTTGCAGAGTCAATGCAACTAGGACCGCGTCAAGCAGGTTCTGGTGAAGAAAAACCACAAGAGCAAAAAGCAGATGCGCCCGCAGAAGAAATCCCTATAATTCAAGAATCAGAAGATATTGATGTAAAGGATATCCCTTTTTAAACCATGGAATGTTATTTGTGTAAAAAGAATGTTAAGGAGATTGATTTTAAAGAAACGCAACTCTTCAAAACATATATTTCAGGAATGGGCAAAATACGCCCCAAATCAAAAACAGGACTCTGTTCCACCCATCAGCGACGCATAGCTAAAGCAGTGAAGCGAGCTCGTCATTTAGGATTACTTTCAGCTTCAGCTAAATAGCTTTCCTCTAATTTCCTTTGC
>CAJXJI010000014.1 GCA_913054235.1 uncultured bacterium | reverse complement strand
CTGGGTAATTTGGACGCATCCCATCCAGTTGCGACATCAAGCCTCGGAGCAACCTCTCCATAGCACGCACGATGGTACTTTTCTGGCTGTATACGGCAAAAACTGAAAGGGTCCTCTTGGTCAAAGAAAAACCCATATTTCTCTTCTGCCATAAAACCAACAAGGACACTATATCCACCCGTAGAACAAATTTCCCATTTGTTTGATGTATTTCCCAGAAGCTCTTGGCATGCGGCTAAAACTGGTGCAAGCATAGCATCAATATCACCCCACATACTCGGACGAGGAGGGTCATCCGTAAATCCATGGCCAATGCCATGATAGCAGTTATCTTGTGCTTCCCAGCCAAGTTCATCTCCAATAAATGTGCAAAATTCTGCTGCTTTTTCCAAGTCCCTATCATCCCTCAATAGAGTTTCCATAAAGCCATGATAAAACCCCCATGTGCAGTATGAAGTTGCCCTGGAAGGCGTAAACTTATTACCCACACGAAATTGCCGATAGGCTTCCTCACCGATAAGATGCGCAGTCCAGTGACAGCTCGCCGACGCCTTTCCTGTTTCATAAAGTTCGGTAAATAGACCAAAAGCTCCTTCAACACCATTGTCTTTGAGGGCACGGCGTATCTTTTCATCAAAACATCGTGCCTCATCTTTATAAAGACAAGTTTTATTTGTGCGATTGTCAAGATCTCCGCCTGCTACGATTATAGTACCTCGCGAAGCAACGCTCAGATGATCGTGGTAATGCCAAGTATCCCCTTTATTGAAAGTAAAGCTCCAGCTGGAGCCACCCTGTATTGGTTTCTCTGAATCAAACCCCAGAAGAAACTGATGGGTGGGATGCGGGTCGCTCGCCGGCCAAAATAAACCTTCTTCCACGGGCACAAACGTAACAATATCTCCCTCCTTTATACTCAACTCCCTTGGGCGAAAGCCATCTTTACGTATTTCTACAATATATTCTGTGCTGGATAAACTCACCTCCCTTGAAACATCAAGAGGCAAACGATCTTCAGAAAATGCTACAACCAAGACAACAACACCCAGCGTAAAAATACCGTAAAATATGCGTTTTCCTATCACAGTTTTTTCCTTACTGCAAAACTTACTAAGAAACCCCCAATGATTCCAATAAATATGCCGATAGCAAGCCATGGAAAACTAATCCCAGGTTCTGATGTTTCAACCCCTCTCTGAACCTCAATAGGAAAAGATCCTTCAACAATCTTTTCTCCTTCGTTTTGAAATCGCACTATAAGTTCATAATCACCTTTCTCTGGAAAACTATATACCATTGTTATATTTCCAAAATCCGGCTTATGAATACCAGTGGCAAACACCGTTTTTTTACCTTGCACAATCCTTACCCAAATATCACTAAACACAGCTCGCTCACTTGTTTCGTCAAGAAGAAGGTCAAAATCAAAAATAGATGGATCTCGTGCCTCAAGGATTGGCGGACTATATCCAATATCCACCCTATATTCCCCCAAAACTTTCTCAAGTGACTGCCCTGTGCCGTGAGTAAACGCTAAACCAGGAAACATTAAAACCATGCCCAAAAGAAAATAAACAATGGATAAATAGCCAAAAATTCTCATCTTATTGTTTTGAGTATACCAGGGATAAATTCATTGCGCAAAGCATGATTTTAATATCTTTTCTAAGAATAAAAATTATAGTATTAATTTTATATTATCACACGAATCTTAATTTTTTTCATCTCAAGTTGTCGCAGTCTGATTGGTACGGTTGATATAAAAGTACACATAAATCATCACTCTCTTCCTTGCTATAATTATTAAAGAAAGAACTTACAAGTTCTCTGAAACAATTGTCTTTTTCTTTAACTGATATGTCTTCTTGTTCACAGAACGCCACTGCTTCTGTTCCACTTCTAAATTTTGCTATGCGATACCCATTTGCACCCACACATATATTCTGAAAATTCTCATTTTCCACTTTACGACATTCGCTAAGAATTTGTTCATTATTATAGTTCTTTTCTCCTATAAAGTATGCTGCTGCTGCAATACTAAATTCATACATCATCATTGTAGATATATCCTCTTGGACTCTTTCCAGAAGACTGGAAACTCTTTTAAGATCTGGCGTCAGCGTCCATGCTAAAGATCTTAATTGCAAAAAACAAATGTTTTTCCGTTCAATACTCTCTTCATCTCTGCATGATGCAAACGGATCCTGAGGTAAATTCCACGATAGTTCATCTGACGCTATGGCCAAATATAGCATTGAAATACCCTCATATACACCAGAAATGCATGGAATATAAAAGCTTTTTTTGTCAGAAAATATTTCACAATCTGAAAGCGCTGCATTAATAGCCTCTTTTTCTTGATATCCATTTTTAGCATGCGAATAAAGTATTCCGTAACCCGTCCCCATCATGCAATGCATCGGAATTTCATTTCGCAATAGATTATGTCTAATATCGAGCGAATCTTTTTCTACTTTATTGCAATATGTACGCGCTTCTTTTAGTAAACGTTTATCCACAGCAACATCTTTAAGGAATTCCTGAAAAAAACCATGATAGGTTTTAATCGCACAGCGAGCCGGCATCACGGGCATTGATACAAACATATCTACAGACAATGCACCTTCTCCAAATTCATGAAAAACAGCCACACCTATACTGTGCGTATATAAATGACAAGAGCTTATTTCAAAATTTTGATCCTCCTCGTATAAGCTAACAAAGAGCTTCAATACAGAATTGGCTCCTTCTCTTTTAAGTACATCTACAAGATAGAAGCATCTTTCTGTTTGGATGTTTTGCTTACCTTGCCCAGATTTATCCCATGTCATACATCCTACATCGTAGTTTATTGCATCCTTAATTTTCGCTCCCTTAGTGAGCGTCAGTTCATTGCTAGAAACTCCTTCGCTTTTGAGCACTGGCAATACAGTTTGAAGTGAGCTAATGAACTGACGTGATACATCTTGTGAAAACATAAATCCCCCAATTAAAACAAGTGAAGTTACCGTAATCCAGAAATATTTATTAATTAAAATTTTCCACATAATAATATGTATTATCAATTAAAAAACTCCAAAAAAACCAGTAAGGAATTCAAATTCTTTTTTAGCCTCCATTTATACATTTTGTATTCCAGGGTTCAGGAATATGACTACAATACTGCTCAAGTTCTTTTGATCCAGGGTGAAATGAAAAGTCTGAATAATACAAAAGCTCGAGGTAGCATTGCTCTTCAACTCCAAAGTTACGAGCATATTCACATACTGCTATCGATCTTGCTACTAAATCTTTGTCAGTTTCTATCATTCTGGATGCAGTATTGGCAAAGCACTGACTCATAACATCCTCGGGCAGTCCTGTGCACAGCTTTTTCATACGCTCTTCATCAAATTCAAAAAGAGACATAAGGGAATAGAATAAGCCATTGTAGCACTTTCTTTTTTCACTCGGGTCTTGGGAATACGAACAAAACTCAATAACACCTTCTGGTGTCTTAATTTTTTCTTTATCATATACTACCCAGGATTCTCGTATGCAGGCCGATTCCATTTCTCCGACGAATTGTTCACAAAAAGACGACGCATTGCCACCCCACCCTCTTTCCCAACAAGCACCCTTTTCCTCACCCTCAAATTGCTCACAGGAAGAAAGGACTTCTTTTTGAGGAATTAGATTATACACCAATGCAAAATCTTCTGGATCACGTGGTTCAAACACTTGCATAAATATACCTTCATTGCATGTTTGTAGAAAATTTCTCCCATCATCTTTTATTCCAACTCTATTACAAATTTCAGCAGATTTATGAATATCAGAACCTGTAAGATAAACCGACAAATGTCCTAATTCATGGTAGCAGCTTGCCTGTTCCAATCCCGTTGGATTCCAGCCCTCTCGCTCTTCGCAAAGGTTCTGTAAATCAGGTATTAGATTTTCCAGTTGTGCTCCACTTACAGAAGCTGCCCTAAAATGCGCCTGAATAGCTCCATGTATACAACCATTTGAACAAGTTCCCACGGGACACTGATTCATCACACTTTTCCATTGCGCTGGGTCTTTTGCATACTCTCTTTCGCTTATCTGATGTCCCATATTATGGCACCACAAATAGTCTGTATCTTGCTCCTGAATGAGCTCAGTAATGCGGAAGGCATCCTTAAGAGAAATAGTATCAAGAAGCTTGGGTACTTGTGCTTCATAGCAAATACGTCGCTCGCCAGAAGACGCTCCTGTAGAACATTTCTCCAAGATGCTCGCAACATACGCTTCAATCATACCTGCGTTTTGTTGCACTATATTGCGTATAAAAAATACCGTTCCCACAGCAATAAGTATGAGAAAAAACAATAAAACAATTGATTTTCTATTGAGAATCTTAAACATTATTTACAATATTCCTTATATTCTTCCTCTACACCAGAACAGATTTCTCCTATTTTCTCCTCAGGATACCAACCACCAAGATCCAGCGCATAACGAAAACACACATCTTTTTCTTCTTGTGTTAGTTTATCTGACCTACAGAAATTTAGTGCGTCTTCATATTCAATACCAGGAGTACCATGTTCCAAGAACCCATGCGCAAAACCCTGAATACAGGAAAGATGCAAGCTATCTTGCAGTAAACGACAATCGGTCACTACCGTAGATACATCTTTACCTTCATAAATAGAGGCGAGCGCCGCAAGATACCGGACTGCAGATATTGCCTGAATTTCATCATTTATACTTTCCACATAACGAACTGCTTTTGAAAAGTCGTTATTGGAATACCAATACAAGGCAGAATTCATGTTGCCATAGCAGCTGAGCTTAAACTCTTCGGACTGGTCATGACAAAGCCAAAGCGGATCTTCTTCATTTATGGAAAGACCAAATTCTCCTTCTATATAGAAATTTGCAATACCGTTGAATACTCCAGAAGCACAGCGATAGAGCTGGTCTTCTGTGTCAGAAGCCTCTCTACAAATCTCAAGAGCAGGCTCTATAAAATCTTTTTCATTTTCCCCTTTAGAGCCTGATATTATCGCTATATCCATAGCGCCATGACCAATACCATGGTAGCACTGAAGTGCTGCATCTGGGGCTTGAGAGGTTAATTTCTTGTCCACATATTTACAAAACTCTCTTGCTTCGCCTGGGTTGAGATTCGTACTCAAAAATGCCTCCATAAATCCGTGGTAAAATCCATTGCCACAAACAGAAGCCCTTGGAGTAAGTACAGAATCTTTATCTTTAAGATAATCAGCATAGGAAGCAATTCCTATGTTATGGGTAAGTTGATGACAAGAATCTCTAAAGACTTTATCTCTGTTATAGATTATTGCTAAGCGATCAAATGTTGCATTTAGACCTTCTTGCTTCAAAACCGCAAATAATTCTTCCTGCCAGCAATATACCGAACTGTGGAGACGAAAACACTCATCCTTTGTAGTATTCCCAGAAACTTTGTTTTTCTCACCAACAATTATTGTTCCTGTGAAATAAGGGGCAAGATGATCATGATATTTCCACTCGCCAGGTTTATTAAAACGAAAACTCCAGTTCTCTTCTGTCTCTATAGGCTCTTTTGGATCAAACTCAGAATATATGGCATGTGAAGGATGAAGATTAGAGGCAGGCCAGAAAATGCGACTCTCGGAAACAAATTTTACGGTATCACCTTTCTGTATGGTAAGCTCTTGGGGTGAAAATCCATTCTCTCGAAGTTGTATGGTATATACTGCGCTTTCCCTGGTATAGTTTCTCTCAATAAAAAATACTCCAACGACTATTAAGAGAATAATAATGGCATATATAAACAATTTTTTCATAAATTGCGCTCTCCTACTAAATCAGATTTTTGGGCGCATAGATGTTCATTATCATCGTTTTTAAAACCTTCGCACAGCTTAAGAGAATCAGAGCGCATTTCAGGTAAGGCAAAGAATGCCCAAGAAGCACCCGCACGGCATACAAGTTCTCCCTCAAAGTCTGGCATTTTCCTGCAACTATCAATTGCTCCTTGAATATTATAATTACTTGAAGGCGCAACAATGTTTCCTATGCCAAGATAGCAGGATTCTCTTGTCTTACTGTTCACAACTTTAGCACATAGCTGACCCATTTTTTCATAGGTAAAGAATTTTTCCCACCACTGCCCAAGTGAATAGTAGCATGCCTCTTGAAATTTATCCGGTAATTGAGGACAAACATCATATGGATTATTATTATCAATATCTTTTATCGCTAAAACTGAATTTTCCAAGTCAAATACTAGAGGAAGCGTATATTCCATAAATACTCCTCCTTGGCATCCAAAAAGTGGGTTTTCCCAGGCAAGAGTAGCGCAAACTTCCAAAGCTTCACCTAATCTATCAGGACCTAGATACTGCACAAGACCATGCCCTATACCATGCTGACAGCCAACTCCCCCTACGCCATATTTTTCAATACAAGCTTCATCCATTTCCAAAACAATATCTTTACCATGTTCGCTTAGAGCTCGAAGAAAGAAGCTGTGATAGCATCCAAAAGAAAAAGTGCTATCGCATATAGCCACACCCTCAATACCTTCACCTTCATAAAGAACTTCTCCGAAAACATGTGCCCCCGCATGCTGAGTACCAAAATCATACGATCCATATTTCTCCTTAAACTCTTCGTATGCAAGAGTCCCTCCAGTCTCATCAATACGCTTTGCCCAAAATTGCTGTTGTTCAAGGAAATTTATCAAAGCTTCTGAATTTTCTATATTTGAATCATTCTCTATCTCCCCAGAAGGATTTACTGAAAAAAATATGCTTCGTGCCTCAAGCACAAGAAAAACCGTTAAAAAAATTAATATGAGGAAAAGGAATTTAGGCAGCATATCAATTAAATTCTACAAAAAAAGAAGGGTATCGTCTATCTTTGCCCCGAAAAACTGTATTTATGCTAATATCGTAGCAAAAAGATATACCTACTATACTGGCAAGAGGATTTTGCAAAAGATTATTGGGTTACCAAAAAGATTCCGATCGCATGTGGAGTTTGATCACAGCCATAACCATAAGTACCGAGCCCAAATTGGAAGTCTGGTTTAATATCCACTGTAGTGTTTGCGGGAATGGAAAATATGTTATCTGTGTTAAATACAATAGCATGCTCAATACTATCTTGGTTTTTCACGGTTATTGGAGTATCAAGTTTTACTTTCAGTACCACAGGATTTGCAGCTTTACACCCTGTAATATCGAGTATCAAAGCTTCTTTTGCAATTTTTTGTACAAGCTCAAAATGGCTCTGTTTTTCCTCCACAGACGCGTCTTGTGTGGGATGAGCAAGCGCAGTCCATTCATCTTCTGTTATTCCAAGTTCCTTTGCCAAAGGAAGATCAACCTGAAAAATAGAAAACTCTTCTCTAGTTTTTATATTCTGATCATCGAGTGTACTAAATCTACTTTGAGAAAGGCCATCTGTTAATTCTTCTGAAGTATTTTGCCTCACAATAACATATCCCAGAACAAGTGAAGTTCCCATAAGAATAACGATTCCAATGGTTAAAATTTTATTTCGCATGGTTATAAACGATTAAAACACTTAGTATTCCATGGGTCAGGAAGCGCATTGCACAACTGGAAAAAATCCTGGGAACCCACGTGAAAGTTATAGGTGGAATATACCAACAGCTCTTCATAGCACTCTTCTCCTACGCCCAGCACATTTGCTTTGGCACAGAGTGCTATAGACCGGTCAATCAAACGAGCGTCTGTTTCAATCATGCGAGAGGATGCGTTTGCAAAACACTGTCCCATTCGCTCTTGCATAAGTCCACTACAAAAATCCTTAACACGTTCCTCATTAAGCGCGAACTGCGCGGTTATAACATAGAATAATGCATTATAACATCTGTTCTCTTGACCATCAATTTGTATCTTGGAACAAAACTCCACCAGCCCCTCTGGCGTTATTATCTCATTATAGTAAAGAGGCCATCCCTCACTCCAACACGAGCTCTTTTGTTGATCGGGAAACCCACTACAAAAGGAAAAAAGCTCTTCTTTTATAGGGGCCTTATCCTTAACGAGCGCAAAATCCTCTGGCTCCAAGGGTTGAAAAATCTGCATGAAAGCGCCATCAAAGCAAATCTGAGAATAACTTGCCGGAACCACTTCCTTACAGAGCGCCGTTGATCTCTCTATATTGCCATCTGTAATATACATTGAAAGATGCCCCAACGCATGGTAACATGTCCCTCTTTCAAGCCCAGTTGGCTCCCATCCAGGGCGCTTCTCACATATATCGACGAGTACAGGCTTTAGCTCCTCTACCTTAGCATCCGGCAATGACTCCGCCCGAAAACGCTCTTGAAACGCGCCGTGTATGCATCCGTTTGAACACATAGTGCTCGGACATCTTTCAATAACTTCTTTCCAGCTATCTGGATCCTTAGCAGTTTCTCGTGTGCTCAGTTCGTGGCCTAAAATATGGCAGTAAAAATATTCAGAGTCCTCATTTTGAACAAGTCGCGTAACTTCAAAAGATTTCTCCATGGAAATAGCGCTCATGAGCTTTGGTATTTCTTCATCATAGCAGCTGGGTCGATATGATGCGCCAGCACATTTTTTTATGATGTTATCTGCATACTCTGCAAGCACACCCAGTTGCTTTGATCCAAACATGGCGGTTTGTGACATAAACATACCAATTTCCAAAATAATAAACACGAATAGCAAAACTAAAGTTATGGCCTTCCAATGCTTTTTCATAAAACGTATCATAATTACAAAAGGTAAAACCTGCATTTTTCCTGATAAGAAATTGGCAGTTCATCACAAAACTCATTTTTGTAGTCCCTATCTTGAATATACGCTTGAATAGATCCTATGAGATTATTGAAACAAGGCTCCTGATGTGCAGGATCACCAATAAGGTTGCAAAATTGTATAGCAGTACTCCGATCGTTTTCACCTCCCCAGTATAAAGAATTAGTAGCATGATGAATACAGGAAATCACTCCATCTTTGTTGTCTGCAACAAGACACCATTCATAGACTGTCTGAAGCTGCTCTTCTGTCATACTTTCTATTTTTCGGATATCTCGATTTTGCGCCAAGACAACAAACTCTTTTCCAAAACCACCATAACAAGCATCTCTATTTCTTGTTTCATTTACCGGAATCTCACTGCAGAAGCGAAACGCTTCCCTATAGTTCTCTGGCGTGGGACTTGAAAGATTTATGCCCACTACCTTAAAAAAGTGAGGCGTAAGATACACATAACACATGTACTTTGCTTCAGCTGGAATAAAATCAGCTGAACAAGGATAGAGAGGTTCCTCTGTCTTCAGGTAGTTGGGGAGCTCCTTTGCCCAGGCATCTTTATCATGAATTCCTGCTATCATCTCCATAAGAGCGCCTCCCACGCACTCTGCACTTTCTCTGTAGTTATAATTTGCCGTGCCTGTTTTTTGGCAGAGCTGCGCTGCTTTCTCTAAATTATAGCCTGCATGAGCAAGTACTCCATGTCCAAGGCCGTGAAAGCACATGGTATACGCCCCAGAACCTCCAGGAGCCTGATAACAGGCCTCTGCTATTTGAGGAAGAGCTGCTTGTCCCTGCTCTAAAAACAAGCCGATTACTATGGTATGCGAGCAAGCGTTTCTGAAATCATGGGTGCATGTCTTAATACCTTCCAATCCGTCTTGGGCATAGAGAATACCACCAACAACATGTCCCAGTAAATGCATATCAGTACCAAGCGGAACTGATGCTCTCTTTAATACCTCAAAAGCGTATGCACCTCCCTTTTCTCGCGCAATCCCACTAAAATATTCTGTCAGTTCTAAAAAAGACTGGGTGGGCAGACTCTCAAGTAAAGCAATTTCTGGGTAAGGATTAGCTTTCTTGCTTAATTCTTCTAGTACATCTCTACTTTGAAAAAGAAAAACAACAAAAAAAATATTCACCCCCACAAGGGCAAAAAACCCCATATGAGGAAGTTTTTTGAGGATGTAATTCTTCATCTGCACACTTTTAATATATCATCCATGTTTGCAAGCGTCTATATATTTTTGTTTTTCTAACTTCTCGGACAGAGCTTTAGCCCTGTCTTAAATAGCACGAGCAACCGTGATAAAAACACTATTATTAAAATTAACTCCGTCGCTTACTGTAGCGTAAACTCTACTGCATCACTAAATAAGAGAGAGATCAACGATGGATTGGCCACTCGTGCCTGTCACACTAATTTGTATAGTGTAGGTTGTGCAAATAGAGCTTGCAGATGACCAAGAGCCCTCCCATGTGCCGTTCAAGTCAGTTCCTGCAACAAGCGAAAGTGAGAAATTAACAGAGTCAGAATCTATGTTGGCAGTTCCGCTTACCTGGATAATAGCGTTGTCATTGGTATCTCGAATTTTCACGGTCACGATTTGGGTTGCGCCCAGCTGAACATCTTGGGGATCCAGATCAATTTGCATTATCTGGGGCATGTTCTGTGTGCTTACAAAGTAGATTTGTTTACCTGCAGCAATCGTTCCACACGCTACTGGATCTGGTGAGGGAGAAGCAGAGGATGTTTCTGCGCTCGTAGCATTACTAAAAACAGATTCATTTCCTGCCTCATCCAATACTCTTACCAGAAAGTAATACGTGATTCCAGCTGATAATCCCGATACGGTAAAGGTTTCTGAAGATCCTGGGGGCTGAGGAATAGGTTCATCACTTACTTGTATTGTAGAATCCCAATTTTCTTGGGTAATCCATGAGGTAGAATATCGAATATCATAACTTGTTGCTGTATCTTTATCTCCATTGTCTCCACTCGCAGTCCAAGATAAATCAAGAGAAGAAGTAGTTGGGTTAGAAACAGCAAGATCAGCTACAGGACCAGGAAGACTGGTGTCATCCTCTTCGGGAGAAAGTGTCTGAATATGTAGTTCGTTGGAATGTTTAGACCAGTTCGGTGCTTCATCGCTCGTCCTCATACGAAAGTTATATGAAGTGGAAGCAGAGAGTCCTGATATAGTAAAAATTTCTGTTGCTCCGGCAATTTTTGGCGCTGACTCTCCGCTTACTTGAGTTACCACACGCCAATTTTCCTTAGAAATCTCCGAATTGGTAGAATACACGATCTCATAACTTGCTGCAGTGCCTGTGCTCTCATCATCGCCTGGCGCTGTCCAAGAAAGTATCACAGATGAAGAGGTACGATTTAAGGCAACGAGGTCAATAATATAAGAGGGGGCAATGATATCTGCCGCGGAAAGTGTTGTCGTGCTTGCCATATTAGACAGCAAAGATTTGTTAGGTACTTCCCCACGAGGAGGTATCACTGACCTTGCTACATCAAATTCTACCTCGTGGGTTCGTAGGACAAAATAATATGTAGTTCCCGCAGAGAGCCCTGATACAGTCATCGATTCTGCCGATCCTGCAGTTTTTAGAACCCTATATTCAAGAAAATTTGCTGACTGCCAAGTAGCAGTCGTAATAGGTACCGTTGAAAGTTTAATAATGTAGCGTGCTGCAGTGCCTGTGCTCTCATCATCGCCTGGCGCTGTCCAAGAAAGTATCACAGATGAAGAGGTAGGATTTGAAGTAGCAAGGTCAGTGATAGCGGAAGGAGCGGTAGCGTCAGGTGCTGATGAAGAAGGGCTTCCACCTCCCGATGGTGCTGGCGATGGCGTTGGCGATGGCGTTGGTGATGATGCTGAAGCTAACTCTTCTAAATCTTCTATAGAAGTAGGCTCATCAGAGTCTGTTGAGACATCGGTTTCAGTACTGGGGTCTGGTTCTTTTGGTACGGGTTGTCCTTGGGATCCTGCAAGACCAACGAGCTCATTTAACTTCACCCGGGTTACCTCATCCACAATCCCTGTTATTGATAGCTCATATCTTTCTTGCAAATCCATGAGTCCTGCTTGTGTCCAGTATCCAAAATATCCAGTAACCTGACATCCCAAGCAATACAATCCTTCTGATTCTAAAATCTCTTGCAGTCGACTCACGTCTTCTGCCTGGTCGGTTAGAACAAGAGTTTTTTCAAAAGAGAAGTCCACTTGAGCTGTAGCAATAGAATTCTCTGCTAAAAATACAGCTAACTGCTCTGTAAATTCTGCAATCTGCATCTGAAGTTGTATAATTTGCAACTCAAGCTCTTGTACTATCAGGGAAAATGCAATAGATTGCTCTTGGTTTATTGGATGATCTATTACTTCGGGAGAAATAGAGCTCTCTGGTAAAGACAGAGGTGCTTGTTCTGGTTCCAGTTGTATAATTTGCAACTCAAGCTCTTGTACTATCAGGGAAGATGCAATAGATTGCTCTTGGTTTATTGGATGATCTATTACTTCGGGAGAAATAGAGCTCTCTGGTAAAGACAGAGGTGCTTGTTCTGGTTCCACAGGTCCAATAATTTCATTAAGCTTTGCCCTGGTTTCCTTGTCCACAATCCCTGTTATTGATAGCTCATATCTTTCCTGCAGATTCATAAGTCCCGCTTGTATCCAGTATCCAAAGTATCCGATAACATTACATCCTTCACAGAATAATCCCTCAGACTCCAGAATCTCTTGGAGGCGTTCCACATCTTCTGCTTGATCAGTTGAAACAAGGTTTTCTTGAAAAAAAGAATCTTTTTGAGCTGTAATAATGGAAAAAGGCATACTCAAGACAGCTCCAGCAAAAAAGATTCCTACACTTATTTGAATAATTGTTTGTTTCATATAAAAACCCCTTCGCTGTGTAGGAAAAGTTTTTGCATCATACTAAATTACAGATTCTTCTACTGGCGCAGGCTCAACCACATTCACCATTCTTGTAATCTCTACTGCCACGTTCAAAGCTGTGTCTGAAACATTGTAGGTTATTGTATAGCTGCCAAGGACAGTTGTATCTACAGGATTTACTGTAACAACGCTTGACGTGATATCTCCATCAATATCATCTGTAGCTGTGGCTCCAGTGTCTTGGTATACAGCGTTTTGCTCAATCTCTATTGTTGCTTCACCCAATAAAGTAATGACTGGAACTGTAGTATCTGCTGGCTCTGGTGTTGACACAATACTTACAGTTCTTGTAATTTCTACTGCTTCATTTAAAGCTGCATCCGTAACGTTATACGTTATGGTATAGCTTCCTTCAGTACTGATATCTACGGGATTTACTGTAACAATGCTTGAGGTAATATCTCCATCAATATCATCTGTAGCTGTGGCTCCTGCATCTATATACTCCTCTCCAACTTGAAGTTCGTCATTTGCCTCCCCAAGTAAAGTAATAACTGGGGCCGTGGTATCAGGAGCTTGTTCAGAAACAACTTCAACCACATTCACCGTTCTTGTAATCTCTACTGCCGCGTTCAAAGCTGTGTCTG
>CAJXJI010000013.1 GCA_913054235.1 uncultured bacterium | reverse complement strand
CTTGAAAACCGAAGTGCCGCAAGGTACCGTGAGTTCGAATCTCACCCCCTCCGCATCTATGAACGATCTAAAGCTTTAACCGAAGATACCCGCCAATTGTTCTTAACTCCGTTAAGAATTTTTTGTTTTCTGTGTATAATTACGCTATGATACATAGTATAATAAATATGTTTTTGGTATAATAAAAATGATTCTTGGTTCTTTTAAATTTGTTCCCAAAAGCTTTCTAGGTGTTGATATTGGAACTTCAACTATTAAGGTGGTAGAGATTTCGCGGTGGGGAAGGAAAAAAAGTTTAAAGAATTATGGGGAAATGCGCTCTGAGGTATTGTATGATAAACCGTTTCGAACGGCTGAGAAAAGCTCTCTTCTTCTCTCGGCAAAAGATATTGCAAGAGCTCTTCGTGGAATTTTAGAGGAAGCAAAAATTGAGACTAAAGACGCGGTATTCTCTATTCCAGATTTCTCTTCTTTTTTCACACACTTTGAACTTCCTCCGATGACCAAAGAGGAGTTATCAGAAGCAGTCCAGTATGAGGCAAGAAAACATGTTCCCCTTCCTTTTGCTGAAGTGACTTTTGACTGGCAGATTTTAAACAAAAAGCGCTTTGGTTTGCCAAAGGAGCCTGCGAAGATTTTAATGGTAGCAGTCCCGAATGAATTGATTAATCAGTATCAGGAAATAGCGAGGTTATCTAAACTTTCACTGTCCACGCTGGAGGCAGAAGTTTTTGGCCTCATTCGCTCTTCTTTAAAAAACGAAAAGGAGAATGTGGTAGTACTAGATATGGGGGCTCAAACCACAACGATTAACGTGGTTAAAAAGGGAGTGCTCCAATCTTCAAGGTCCATTGATATTGGAGGAGGAAGCTTCACAGAACGTATTTCGCAATCATTGTCTATTAGCAGAAAAGAAGCGGAAGAGCAAAAAAGAGTACAAGGGCTTTTATCAAAAGAATTAAAGACCGTACTAGCGCCTCTTCTGGACACTGTAGTAGTAGAGATACGACAGGCAATTGGAGATTTTCAAGAACAAGAGATTCAACGAGTAGTTCTTGGAGGAGGATCTTCCCTACTCCCGGGCCTTAAAGAGTATTTAAAAGAAAGTCTGAATATTACGATAGAACTTATTGATCCTTTCCGCTCGGTCTTTTATCCATCGCTCCTGGAAGGTACAATAAAAGAGATGGGACCCTCCTATGGCGTTGCAGTAGGAATGGCGCTTCGGGGACTAGAGTAAACCACTTTTTATTATCATGGTAGAAATTATTCCAAAATCACCTCAAAAATCTCCTTTACTTACAAAGGTCTTGCTTACTTTGTCTGTTGGTGTTTTTGTGCTTTCGGTTGGTGGATTTGTAGTTTTATTTTTCTTGGAATCAAGAGTTCAAAACAACATTGAGAAAACAGAAATACTTTTGCGGCAAGAAGAGACAAAAGAAGAGGTACAACTGGAGCAAGATGTGCTTGTTATACAAACGAGATTAAAGGATTTTGCAACACTCCTTGAGCTTAAAAAAGATGTACTCCCTGTATTTTCTTTTTTGGAGACCGTGGTACATCCTCAGGTAACCTTTCTTTCAATGAATGTTGATACGAATCGCTATGCTCTCCTGCTGCAGGGAACTGCAACATCCTTTTCTGCTCTGGACGAACAGATTGTGGTGCTTCAAGCAAGGGAAGAACCAGACTCCGTTTCTTTAACAGATTTGCAGATTGGGCAGCAAGGCGGAGTTACTTTCCAAATGGAAGTACAATTTCCAATTAGTTTCTTTCAACAACTATGAACCGTAATCTATATATAGGAATTTTACTCTTTGTGGGAATTGTCCTTGGTATATTTTTGACTTGGCCCAAGTACCAAGATTTTCAGCAATTAAGCCTTGAACTTCAAATACGACAGCAAGAACTGGAGAACAAAGAAACTTTTTTTGCAGATTTGGCAAAAGTAAAAATAGATATTGCTAAGCTAAAAGAACCTTTCTTAAAAGTTGAAGCTGCGCTCCCCCTGGATCCTCAGCTTCCGCAACTCTATGATTTTTTGCAAACGAGTGCAGCTTTTTCTGGTATGTCAGTGAGAAATATTGCAGCTTCAATTGAAAATCGAGAACAAGCACTTCTTATGCGCACT
This sequence comes from uncultured bacterium, assembly GCA_913054235.1. Lineage (GTDB taxonomy): Bacteria > Patescibacteriota > Minisyncoccia > Minisyncoccales > UBA10102 > 01-FULL-49-22b. The sequence goes on along the minus strand of CAJXJI010000013.1, from coordinate 11,723 downwards.
ATTCCTGTAGCTTTTGGATTAACAGGCTCTTTTGCTGCCATCAAGGAGCTTGTATCTCGCTTAAATTTTGCTTCCCGCGTGGTTACACTGCAGTCTTTGAGTATTTCTTCGTTAAATCAAGAGACCGGAAGATTTAATGTAATAATTCAACTTAATACGTACTCTTACTAACCACTATGGCAATCGACTTTATTCAAAAAAGGAAGATCCAACAGCTCTTTATCCCTATTTTAGGTGCAGTGATATTTATTACCGCAGCTGTTGTATGGTGGGGATTTTTCACAACCAATAGTTCTGTTGGAGGAGGAGTACTTCTGCCGGCACGCCGAGTTCAGATAAATACCAGTATCCTTTCTAACCCGTTACTTGAAAAATTAGATGAACCAAGACTGAGGACACAAATTCCTGATGGAATTGGGCGCGCAAATCCATTACTTCCTTTTGTTCAATGAATATTCTTCAAAGCCTTGTTAAAAAAAATCTTCTTGCGTCTGAAGTTGCCGATGACATTAAAGAAGAAGCAAAACGGACGCAAAAGCTAGTTGAGGAAATACTCTTGGAAAAAAAGCTCGTCGAAGAAGAACTCTTGTTTACCGTGAAATCAGAAGGATTAGAGATCCCTCTGCGATCCATTGAAGCAAAAGATATTCCCTTAAAAGTCCTGGAACTTATTCCTGAAGATTCGGCAGCTCACTATCGCATGGTTCCTTTAGCGAGGCGTGAGGGGATGGTTGAGATTGGAATGATAGCTCCGGAAGATGCAAAAGCAATGGAGGCGCTAAACTTTCTTGCCCGGCAAGGAGGTTTTTCATTTCAAGTAGCACTCTTGTCTGTTTCTCAGTTTGCTGCAATTATGCGGCATTATAAAAATCAGAGGAATGAAATAAGTCAGGCTTTAGTAGAACTTGAAGAAGAAGTAAAAGGGAAAAAGAGCAAAGATCAAGGTGAAAAATTTACTCGTTTGGTGGAGGAGGCTCCGGTTACTAAAATGGTGGCGGTTATCTTAAGAAATGCTGTTGAAGGAAAGGCTTCCGATATTCATATTGAACCTACAAAAGATAGGTTAAGGGTGAGATTTCGTATGATGGGAGAATTGTACTCTTCTTTGTTTTTGCCAAAAAGGGTACAGCAAGCCGTAGTGTCGCGTATTAAGATCCTTTCTAATTTAAAGATTGATGAGCATCGTATTCCGCAAGACGGAAGATTTTCTGCAATCATTGATGAGAAGAGCATAGATTTTCGTGTATCTACTTTTCCCACGGCTTTGGGAGAAAAGGTGGCCATTCGTGTTTTAGATCCTGAAGTAGGACTGAAGGGATTTGAGGAACTTGGTTTGGATGGATCCAATGTAGAAAAAGTACAAGTAGCTTTAAAGCGCCCATTTGGATTGGTTTTAGTAACCGGACCTACGGGGTCAGGAAAAACCACCACCCTATACTCTATGCTCAATAGTATGGACAAGGAGTCTTTAAACATTGTGAGTTTGGAGGATCCAGTTGAATACTTAATGGAAGGCGTGAATCAATCTCAGGTAAGACCTGATATTCAATATGATTTTGCTCAAGGATTGCGCCAGATCCTCAGGCAAGACCCAGATGTTATTATGGTAGGTGAAGTAAGAGATGAAGATACAGCCTCTCTTGTTGTTCATGCTGCTTTAACAGGACATATTGTGCTTTCTACTTTGCATACGAACAGTGCTATTGGTGTTATCCCGCGCCTTTTAGATATGGGAGTGGATAAGTATTTAATTCCCTCCACGCTTAGCGTTGCGATTTCACAGAGCTTGCTCAGGCGTTTATGTGATGATTGTAAGGAACGTATAAAGCCCAAAAATGAAATAAGAGAGCTCGTTTTACGCGAATTAAAAAAGATTTCCGCTACAAAAGAGAAATCTGCAAGCGTACATCTTGCAACCAGAGGAGAGGACTTGAATCTATTTGTTGCGAAAGGATGTAAAGAATGTGGAGGAACAGGATATATTGGCAGGATTGGAGTCTTTGAGGTATTGGAGATGACCGATGAGTTAGCAGATATCATTCTTGAAGCTCCGTCTGAAGGAAATATTGGAAAAGAAGGATTGCGCCAAGGCATGATTACGCTTCGTCAAGATGGTATACTTAAGGCAATTGATGGTATAACAACAATAGAAGAAGTAATTCGTGTGACCAAAGAATGAAGCAGTCAAACAAGCAAACAATTCTCCTGATTGAAGATGATCCTTTGCTAATTAATATTTACAGCACCAAATTTAAGGAATCTGGGTTTGAAGTGCAGGTTGCGGATTCAGGAGAAAAAGCACTCTCTTTGCTTACCAAGATAAGTCCTTCACTTATTGTTATGGATATTGTACTTCCTCATACGGACGGTTGGGAATTGCTGGCAGTAGCGCAAAAGCAAGAAAACTTGAAAAATACAAAGATTGTGGTGCTCAGCAATCTTGGGTAAAAGGAAGAGATTGAAAAGGGAATTTCTTTGGGCGCTGATCGTTACTTAATTAAGGCTCACTTTACGCCAAGCCAAGTAGTTGAGGAGGTAAGAGAATTATTACAAATAGGAAAAATATATAATGAAAATAATAGCGAATATGCCAAGTAATACAATGCAAGAGTTACTGGAGCTTACAGTAAAGGAACGGGCCTCAGACTTGCATCTTTCACTTGGCCATCCTCCGGTTCTTCGAATTTCAGGACGACTAGTCCCTTTAATTAAAAAGAAAGTCATGACAGAAGAGCTTCTGCGCGAGCTTGCTACTTCTTTGATGACCGAAGAACAAGTAGCACGACTGGAAAAAGAAAAAGAAATAGACTTTTCTTTTAACATGGAAGATAAAGCCAGATTTCGAATTAACGTATTTTACCAACGAGGTTCTTTATCTATGGCACTCCGGCTCATCCCAAAGAAAATTCAAACCCTAGAAGAGCTTCGCCTTCCTCCAGTGCTTCATAAGTTTGCTACTGCACACCAAGGATTTGTTTTAATTACTGGGCCTTCCAGTCATGGCAAATCTACCACTCTTGCTGCTTTGGTGGATGAAATTAATCATACGAGAGCTGATCATATTATCACCATTGAGGATCCCATTGAGTATGTGTTTGAGGATGACAAATCAATTATTGACCAGCGAGAGGTGTATCAAGACACCGAAAGCTTTAAAAAAGCTTTACGTGCCACCTTTCGCCAAGACCCAGATGTTATTATGGTAGGTGAAATGCGAGATCCAGAAACCATAGCTACTGCTATTACTGCAGCTGAAACCGGACATCTGGTGCTTGCAACTCTTCACACCAACTCTGCCTCGCAGAGCATTCACCGTATCGTAGATTCTTTTCCTCCAGAGCAGCAGATTCAGGTCAGAGCACAGTTATCAGGTTCTTTGTTGGGTGTGGTTTCGCAGCGCTTGGTTCCAAGTATAAGGGGCGGATTGGTGCCCGCAGCTGAAATCATGATGTCTAACCCCGCCGTTGCAAACCTTATTCGAGAGAACAAGATTCATGAGCTTCCCCTAGTAATTGAAACATCTGCTGAAGTAGGTATGATTTCACTGAACCGAGCTCTAGCAAATCTGGTTCGCTCAAAAACCATCACCCTGGAAAATGCTCTTACATATTCTTTAAATCCAAGCGAGCTAAGAACTCTTTCTCGTAACTAACGGGCAACGTGAAATTTAACTATCAAGCTAGAGACAAAAAAGGCAAAACGCAATCTGGCGTGATTGAAGCCGCGAGCAGGGAAGGTGCTTTGCAAATCTTGGCGAGCCATAATTTGTTTATTACGTTTCTTGAGGCAGGAGAGACACGTCCATTTTTTGAGAGAAACATAGCGTTCTTTGAGCGAGTTTCGCTCAGAGACATTATGATGTTTTCTAGGCATCTATCTGTCATGTTTGTTTCTCGCGTACCTTTGGTAGAATCCTTACAAACCCTAGCCGCGCAAACCAAGAGTAAATCTTTTAAAGAAAAAATCTTTCGTTTATCAGAAGAGGTGGAAGGAGGAACTCCATTTTCACAAGCCTTGGCAAAGTATCCTGATGTTTTCTCTCCTTTCTATATTAACATGGTAAAATCCGGGGAAGCTTCAGGAACCCTGTCTTCTGTCTTGGAATATTTAGCCGATCACATGGAGCGTGAGTACCATCTGGTTTCAAAAATACGTTCTGCTCTCGTGTATCCTGCCTTTATTGTGGTCCTTGCTTTTACTGTGTTAAGCCTTCTGATGTTCTTTGTGATTCCAAATTTAAGTAAAGTGCTTGAACAAACAGGACAAGAGCTCCCGGGCGTTACTCAATTTGTTTTAGGTCTTGCCTCTTTGTTTCGAGGGTTTTGGTGGGTCTTCGTACTTCTGGGAGGAGGAGCTGTATTCTTTTTCCTTCGCTGGAGAAAGACTCCTGAGGGAACACGATTGTTAAGCCACTTTTATCTTAGGGTCCCGCTTTTAAATTCTTTTTTGCGGATGATTTATTTATCGCGCTTTGCAGAAAACCTTTCTACTTTAATTGCAGGCGGTCTTCCTATTGTTCAGGCCCTGGATATAACTTCGCGTATTGTGGGGAACTCGTTGTATACAGAAATTATTGAGGAGGCAAAAAATGAAGTGCAGCAGGGAAACCAAATAAGTACGGTTCTGCAAAAGTATCCTTCAGAGTTTCCTCCTGTATTTACCCAAATGGTTTTTGTGGGGGAAAAATCAGGTACATTGGATAAGACCCTGTCCAATATTGTTTCCTTTTACCAAAAGGAAGTTGATCGCACCGTGGAGGCATTTTTGTCTATTGTGGAGCCTGCCCTTATTGTATTTTTAGGATTAATTGTGGGAGGGCTGTTAGCTTCGGTTCTCCTTCCTCTGTATCAATTAGGTTCTCTTTGATATACTTAAGCAATGTTCCAACAACAAAAAGGATTTACCTTGATTGAACTTTTGGTAGTAATAGCTATTATCGGTATTTTATCTTCTACTATTTTAGTTTCTTTGGGTGGAGCAAGAGCAAAGGCCAGAGATGCGAGGCGCCAATCTGATATTCAGCAGATTACCCTTGCAATGGAGTTGGATTATTCAGATGACGAAGTGTATTCTCAGATTGCAGGTTCTTTAATCCCGGTAAAGATTCCTTGTACAAATCCCCCAACCTGTAATGGACCAGATGATGGCGCATATCTTGATCCTGTCCCAAAAGATCCTCAGGGAGGATCGTATTCCTGGATAGATAACGTAAATACATTAACCACTAATTGCTCAAGTCAACTCTATTGTGCGTACACGCCGCTTGAAGAAGGAGATTGGTTTGTGGGCTCACAAAAGGGCTCTCGTAAGCTGGATTACAACCCAGGATTGCCAGGGAGCCCCAATGGGGGAAAATGTCCTTGTTGGTAAACCTTACTTATAATATAATGAGAAAACGGTAAAAAGATGAAAAAACAAAAGGGGTTTACTTTAATTGAGCTATTAGTTGTTATTGCGGTTATTGGAATGTTAGCTTCCATTATATTGGTGTCTTTGGGCCCAGCACGTGCGCGAGCAAGAGATGCGAGAAGAATTTCTGATGTAAGACAAATGTCTCTTGCGCTGGAAACAGAAGCTGCAGATAATGGCGAAGCAATAACAGGGTGCGTGGGAGATCAGGTTGATGCAGATACGTGCAACATGGTTGGAACAGCAGTGGTCTTTACCAACTTTCAAGACCCCTCTACTCCTGGAACACCTTGCGTGGCTGGAGCAAGCACTGACACCTGCCAATACTCTATTGCAACAGATGCGGGTGGGGTAGGAGCAAGAACTGATGACTACCAGATCTGCTTTGTATTGGAGCAAGCCAATGGAGCGCTTGGGCTTTCTTTAGGAAAGAATCAAATATCTGATGGATTAAACTTTTCAAGTGGATGTGAATAGAATTTGGATGTAACAGAAAGGTCGGGATATCTGTTTTTAAAAATAAGAATACAACACATGAAACAAAAAGGTTTTACCCTAATTGAGCTTCTAGTGGTTATTGCCATCATCGGTATTTTAGCAGGTATTGTGCTGGTATCTTTGGGAGGAGCACGTGCCAATGCAAGAGATGCGAGAAGACAGACTGATATGGGGCAACTTCAACTTGCAATGGAATTGTGTTATGACGATGCCATGTGTAATTCTAATGAAGCATACTTGCAATCCGTTGATATGCCAACTGCAGTTGGAACGTATTTAGTCTCAGTACCAACAGACCCGGGCTCTGGAAATCCTTCCTACACTTGGATTAATAACTCAGCTACAGGAGGAGACACTGACCAGGATTATTGTGCGTATGCTATTTTAGAGCGAGCAGCAACCTCAGGAACTGTTGCAATTGTGGCTACGGGACCTGGAGGAACGGTTGAAAAAGAAGTTACTGACACTGCTCCAGCTGATGGAGTCCCAGATTCTGGAACTATGGACCTTACTACGTGTGAATAATCTTGGAGTGACTAATTTCTTAGTGAAGTTAAAGACTCTATAGATTTTCCTGGACCGGGGTAAGCACTGCTTATCCCGGTTTAGTTTTGGGTTATAACATTACAAATTGAATGGTATACTCATATAATGATTTTTCTTGTTGTGTTTATATTTGGATTGGCAGTGGGAAGTTTTTTAAATGCCTTTATTTACCGACTTGAGGTGCGCCATGGTTTTATGTCAAATCCACAGGGCAGTAAAGATTTACTCCGCAAATTGTTTACGGGACGATCGCAATGTCCATTGTGTGCGCATACTTTAACATGGAAAGATTTGATTCCCTTGCTAAGTTTTGTGTTGCTAAAAGGGAAATGTCGATATTGCAAGAAAAAAATCTCTTTTCAGTATCCCTTAGTAGAGCTTGGTGTTGGCATTCTCTTTCTCCTTATATTTGTATCTAGTTTTATACATACTTTTGAATTGCTCTATCTTTGGACCATTGCTTCACTTCTCATGGTGATTTTCGTATATGATTTAAAGCACTTTATTATTCCAGATAAGGTTTTGTATCCTGCAATAGGTCTTGTATTGTTGTGGCAAACATTTTCGTCTTTTCAAATTGGAGAAAACTTAACTAAATTAAGTTTTTTGCAGATGTTGTTTGCGGGACTTGGAGCGGCTGGATTTTTTCTTGCAATATATCTTTTTACAAAAGGCAAGGCCATGGGATTTGGAGATGTTAAGCTAGTGCTCTTTATGGGGCTGTTTCTTTCCTGGCCCAATATTCTTGTTGCGCTAGGTGTGGCATTTGGCACTGGAGCTATTGTTGGCTTAGCCCTCATATTCCTTAAAAGAAAGACTATGCGATCTGAAGTATCTTTTGGCCCTTTTTTGATATTGGGCACATTTACTGCTCTCTTTTGGGGAGAGAAGCTTGTGGATTTCTATCTTTTGTTTTTAGGGGTATAATATTATAAGGTTTGAATCCTCTTTGGGAGGTATGGAAGATATAAATAAAATAATAAAATTATGGCAAAATTAAACGTAAGCACTATTGGCATTATTATTATCTTGATAGTTGTGGCCGGAGGAATATACCTTTCTTTTACTGGTAGCATCCCTGAGATCAGGCAAGAGGAGCAAAAAGAGGAGAGTATTGCGCAGCCTGAAATCAAAAGTATTGCAGGGAGGGTGATTTCTATAAATATAGATGAGAACTCTTTTGTTGTGCTGCAACCCAAAGAAGAAAGAGAATTTACTGTAAAATTAGGAGAAGGAACTGAATTTATTCGTTTAGTATTTCCTTTTGATTTAAATAATCCTCCTACTGATGGTAATTTTACTCCAGAGCGCGAAATAGTAACCATTGAGGATCTAAGAGCAAGCGATCAAGTATTTGTGCGTTCTAATTCTTCTATTCAAACAGGGCAGGATATTGTGAGCCCCTTGGAGATACAAATTCTTCCGTAGTTCTCTTAAGTATTTGCGAGGGAGTAGTATATGGGTTTTATTTTACAAAAAAAAGTTCTTCTATTTTTGATAGGAGTTGTTGCGGGAGCAGCACTATTTTCGAATCCGGTTTTTGCCCATATAGCTAAAGATGAAAATGCTATAGGAGACTCCAGAAAAGCAATTATCACTATAACAGATGAAGGATTTTTGCCTTCAAAAATAGTAATTCATCGTGGAGTTGAGGTGACGTTTATTCAGGAAGGAGAAAATTTGCATTGGCCTGCATCAAACATGCATCCTACTCATGAGATTCTCTCAGATTTTGATTCGCTAAGGCCTCTTAAAAAAGGAGAATCTTGGTCTTTTGTATTTTTAAAATCCGGAGAATGGAAATTTCACGATCACCTTTTTCCTTTGCATGGTGGAGTTATTGTGGTAATAGACGAAACTCAAAAAGAACTAAATATTTTTGATATACAAGAAAAGTTTATTCTAGCAGAATTTTTTAAGGAAGTTCCTCAGGTTATTAAATCAGTTCTTGAGAGTATAGGGTTTGGCTCAATCTTTAATCCTTTTGGATATAATATACAGGCACAGCATTTAGTGGAAAGAATTGTATTGTCTCAAAATCAAGAGGAGCGAGAGGGCATGGTTCGAGATCTTGCCAAATACATTGGACCTGAAAATGCAATGGAGGTGTTAAAAGATTCTGGACTCCCCTTTATTGGAGAGAATCATCTCCTTGCACATGTTATTGGTAATGTTGCATATAAGCGATATGGCGAGGATGCTTTGGGAATATGTAAGAACTATTTTTTAAATGGTTGTCAGCATGCAGTGGTTATTGACACGTTATCAGATAAGGGATTTGAGGGCGTTGCTAGGCTTGTGGATCGTTGCAGGGATCAGGGGTCTGTTGTGTATTATCAATGTTTTCATGGAGCAGGTCATGCCTTTGATGCGTGGCTGGACTATGATGTATTTGAAGGAGTTAAGCTTTGCGATAAGCTTGCAAAAACAAAGACTGAACTTTTGTATTGCCATACGGGAGTTTTTATGGAGAATATTTTTGGTATGCATGGAGGGGAACAATTAGCATTTGAAAATTTAGATTTAAAGACGGAGGATCCTTACTATCCTTGTAATGCTGTTGATGAGAGATACAAGAAGGCGTGTTATGTTATGCAAAGTACCCAGATTCATCGCCTTTCGAGAGGAGACATGAAAAAAGTTGCACAGATATGTGCAGAAGCCGAACCTTCCTACAGGGAGGAGTGTTTTTTCAGTATGGGAAGAGATATTCATGCAAAAACGAAAGGAAACCCAGAAAAAGAGATAGTGCTCTGCAATGTTGCACCTGTTGAGTATCGCAAGAATTGTATTTCAGCAGTTGCGGCAAATACATTTTGGGGAGGGCTTGGAGAGACTGAAAATGCTTTAACACTGTGTCGTTTGGTACAGAGTAATGAGGAGAAGCAGTATTGCTACGCAACTATTATTCAGGGATTGGGACGAAGTGATATGGATGTTAAGGAGCGAAATGAAATTTGTAATCAAATGGAAGAGCCTTTCACAAGGGCATGTATTGATGGCGGAGAGTTTAGTGTTTTGGGAGCTAGTAGACCTCAAAATCAAATAGGAGACATAAATCAGAAAAATAATTTTCAGTCTCTTTCTCTTGTTGAACAAGAGCGTATTGTGCGCGAGAAAGCAGAGATGCAAGGCGCACAATTTGCATATGAGTTTCTACAAAAAGCGTTTTTGGGACCTCCTTCACCAGATAGTCATAATCTCGCGCATGTTATTGGAGAGTATGCGCACAATGAAGCTGGACTTGCAGGAATAGGTTTGTGCGAACAAGATTTTCTTTTTGGATGTTATCATGGATTTTTCATAGAGCTTGTTATACATGAAGGAACAGGGGTTCTTGAAAAATCAAAAGAGGCGTGTGGATTATTGTACGAGGGAAGTTATTTGCCATGTATTCATGGCATTGGACATGGGATATTTGATTACGAGGGTGATATTCAGCGTTCTTTAACACAGTGTACGTTTTTTGGTGGGAAAGATGAATTTTATTGTCAAACAGGTGTTTTTATGGCAAATATCATGAGTAAGAGTTTTCTTGAAAATTCACGCTTATCTAATGATGTAACACTCAATCTTTGCAGGGAAGTTGAGGAAAAATTTAAACCTGCTTGCTATATAGAGCAAGGTGCTGGAGTGTATCTTGATAGTGGAAGCAATTTTACTTCTGCACTCAAAGCATGCAGGGAGGTTAATCAAGAGCATTATCGCTCTCTCTGCTTTCGTGGGATTGCTCGTTTTGTGGTTGTCGCAAAAGATAATAGCTTTGATATGATTAAGCAATGTCGATTATTTGTTCCGGGAGGATTTGAGAATTGTATTGAAACTGTAGTAAGGCAACTTACTTTGGGTGGACGAGATGTAGAAGCAGAGGAGTTATGTGGGTATCTTGAAGCAGAGGAACAGGTATCGTGTCAAGAAGATATAGAGATAACTAAAAAAGCTTTTTTATAGGGATACTGTATATAATAAATAGGTTGCGCTCTATGCTTGCTATACTATATAATAGAATAATGTCATTGAAGCAAAATAATCTAAACTAACTTATTTGGCCTTATGTATCCAAATCTTTCTTTAAATAATCTTCGTCGCTTTATTTTTTTGGGTATAGCGTTAATTATTGTTATTATTGGCTTTAATATTGTAGGGATGGAAAGCTTACTCTCTCCCTCATCTTCTCCGGCAGAAGATTCTTCTGATGTAGTAAGCCCACACCTGTATTTTTTGCAAAATATTCTGGTGAGTGCCTTGTATCCTGTTGATTTTAATCTCTATGAGGCGAAAGCAAATTGGAAACGAGCAACATGGAAAAGCGAAGAGTTAGAGCAAGGCTCTCTTTTTTACGATTATTATGAAAATGAAAATAGGGAAATGGATTTTGTTCGAGTGACTATTTTAATACCCGCACTCTTGGATTTTACTGAAAGTAGTGCAAAGGAGTTATCGGAGCAGGTTTTCAACAGAACCTCCCAGTTTACCTGTGAGACAAGAGAGGAGCAGACCTTTTGTACAGACTCATGGAAAGGATCCAAGGACGAACTTTATACTATTTTAATTATCAATGGTGTTTTGCGAGATGATATAAAAGAAACAAGAATTATGTATTGCGTCCGTCCCGTAGGAAGTAGCGTATATGAAGACAATACTAATTGTAGACCCCTGATTATTTAATAGGTAAACTGTTTATCCATGCGATTTCTTTTTGAAAGTATAAAACGAATCTTTAAAAATAGATTTCTTGTATATAAAAAAAATGTACGCCTATTTGTTTTGCATTTTGCGAAAGTAACTGTAGCAAGTCTTGTATTAGTAGTTCTCCTAAGTTCAATATCTGGAAACAGCATATCTATTGGAGCTTTTCTTTCTGGGCTGAATCTTTCTGTGGCGAAAGCGGATGTTCCTGCTCCTCCTGCACCGCTTCCTACTTCCGAACCTTCCCCCTATGATCCATACGACCCTTATGATCCATACGACCCTTATGATCCATACGACCCTTATGATCCTTATGACCCATACGATCCTTATACCGATGATTTTTATGACCCTTATAGCCCCTATGACCCTTATAATCCCTTTTTTCCTGAGGAGGCCTATGATCCATACGACCCTTACGCTCCATATGATCCCTACGATCCTTTTTGGTGGGATGATATATTCTACGACCCTTACGCTCCATATGATCCCTACGATCCTTTTTGGTGGGATGATATATTCTGAGCTACGAGTTATTATTATGCCACTATGAAATCTATAAGCACTCCAAATATTATTGG
>CAJXJI010000012.1 GCA_913054235.1 uncultured bacterium | reverse complement strand
TCTCGACATTTTCCTTCATACGCAATTCTTACCTTATTTTTCTTTTCTGCATTACATCGATTAGAATACGTTTCTCCATCAATCCCACATACTGGTTTAAATTCTTGAGTGCATACTACACTTCCTCCATTATCTTGTGTGCTGGGACGAATCTCCTTGAGCACAGGCGAAATACGCTCTAAAATACGCGTACGATCTCGAAGTTTGTCTTGTATATCCCTAAGATCAATCACAGAAGGAGAAATCTCACCTCTTTCAAGAGCATGCAAAGCATTGCGTGCTGCAACTTCAGCTGCCCGTGCTTGCCCAAAGGCCTCGCCATACTTCTCCTCTTCAAATGCTACTTTTGCTGAGGCCAAGTGACGTTCTGCTTGTTCCAATAAATTCTTTGCAGCTTCACGCAATTTATCAACTCCACTAATCTTCTCTTGCGCTTTTTCAATCATTATTGTTGCTCGGCGAATCTGCTCTGCTGTCTTCTCTTTTCGGTCTGGCGAGTCAGAAATCTTTTCCTCTACTGCATCCTGGGCTCTTTTTAGAGCACCACTGGCTCGATCTGAAACTTTAAGACGAATCTCCTCCAATACAACCGCTCTTCTTCCACTATCACCAGGAATACGATCCACAATTGCACGAACCCGATCCTCTCCTTCCTCGGCCAATGCCTCAATACGCAACTTTGCCTTTTCCTTGAATCCATCTCGGACAATCTCCAAACGCACCCTCACTTCTTCTGAAACGGTTTCTCCAATACGGTCTAAAATTTCAACGGCACGAATATCTTTTAGTTCACTTCCCCGGGTTGCTTCCAGTTTATCTTTCAAGCGCGCTACAAACTTTTCTGGATTATCTTTTTCTGCCGCCTTCTTAATTACGTCTGAAATCGATAACCCAGCGCTTTTCACACGAAGACGTATCTCTTCTTTGTCTTCGTGGCGCGCCACTACCTCTTGTAAGAGTTTTTCATGGAGAATACTCTTTTCAACAATCTTTTCTACAAGACGATCCACATTAGGATTTTCTGAAGTTTCTTTAAGTCGCTCCAATCGCAAAGCTACCTTTTCTTGTGCACGCTGAAAATTCAAAAGGGCACGAGCGATTCCCGTCTCATTATTAGAATCCTCTTCTTCAACTTTCTTTAACTCAGCTGCTTTTTCATTGGCAAATTTTGCTTCAAGCTCTACCTTCCCAACAGCGTTAAACGTAAAGAAGCTTTGTACTCCTCTTCCCCATTCCTTAAAAAAGTAAAAAGGAGAGGTAGGAAGAATACCTGTATCCTCAACCTCCAAATCTACTAAGGTAACTGATTCTGCCTGCTCAACTTCATCCACATCCGTGTCGTTTTGAGCTATAGCAACACCACCTACAAAGAGGGTCATAGCAAGAAAAGATATAAAAAGATATTTCATACAATTATTAGCTAAGCTTATTATAGTAGCTATTGTATTATACTACACTTTTTTACTGTAGTCATTTAGCTTATTCCTAGAAAGCTTGCTGTGGAACTTTTCTTGGCTGTACTTCAAGCTCAAAACAAGTTTCTCCTGCGCCATGTCCCCAAACTTTTGAAGGAAAGCGCAGCCTTGCGCTGCTCTCCTGAGAGGCAAGATCAAATACAGCACATAGCTCATACTGTTTTTCTTCTAATACCGTATATACATAAGGATCTTTTGTAATAGGATCAGCAATAGACTCTACAAAATAATAGCGAGAATTCAATAAGTCTTCTAGTGTTTCTGGTAACTTTTGATTCCTTGCCCAATACTCATCAAGAGAAAAGGAAATTTGCTGCAAATGAGACTCTCGTAATTTATCTGAGTGGAGGGCGCGTTGAGTTCCAGGAGATCCTGCAAGAAAAATACCATACCCCACTGCCAAAACTATAATACCAATGATTATCCAAGTAAAAATCTTGGAAGAAAATATCTGTCTCATGATTCTTTTTCTTCTTTTTGAAGATCAGAAAGATAGTAGCCAAAAATACTTCCTGCGATGCCAAAGACGATAAAAGCCTTCAGGAAAAACCTCATGGTTATTTCCCCTCCAAGTAAACTGGAGAGAACAGTAATAAGGTCTCCGATAAGTATTCCCGCTGCAATGACTAAAGTAAGGTAGGTTAGCCATTTTTTAATTAAAGAATCTTTTCGCTCTGAATCTTGCATCACTCCTTTTTGAAGTGACCTCGTAATCACCAAAAAGATTGGAAATGCAACAATTAAAGAGGCAATCGCGGTTCTTGGAACACCTCCTCCAAACGAAATCGGATCTGGAAACCAAATGTCAACAAAGGAGAATACAAGAGAGCCAAAGCTAAAGGCGCTAATGTATAGGGTAATAAAAGAAACAAGGTAGAGAAAGGCTTCTCGAGCTGCAAGATAGGGCTTCTTTTTGGGCACTGGGATAGGAAAATCAACTTCTGCAAAAGAACTTAAAGCTTTTGTGATCTCTTGGTCCTGCCATCCAGCTTGAAGCAGAGCCTCTTTAATAGATACCCTACTCTGTTGCTTTACTAAAGATTCTTTTACAAAAGAATGTAATTCTTGATTCATACTATATAATGATACGCCCTACAAGAAGAGTTGCAAAAAGAGGTTTTTCCCAATTTTTATACAATACGCTTTTTAAACTCCTCTATCATGGGAACCTCCTCTGGTTCAGTTCCATACTCTTTTGCTGTATACCAAGCAGTCCAGTCAGCTAATATCAGAGAAGAAAAAATACGCTCTTGTAAATTCTCTCCCACAAATTCCTTTACCTCTACTTGAATTCCTCTTTCTTTATATAATCGCAAAAGCACCTCCATTCTTTTTTGAATCCTTGGGTGATCATTTGCATCTTTGAGCAAAAGAATCACAAGTTTTCCTGAGAGTTCTTTGGTAGCGCCAATTACATCAAACCCTGTCATCTCATTGTGATTTAACTCTGGAAATACGTTTAAAAAAGAGGGAATCTTTGCTGATTCGTTAAACTTAATCTTCCAATTGTATGCAATGGGCTCATTTTTCCTTGAACTGTAAATTACAGGTATCTTTAAAGAGAGCTTTTGCGCAAGTTCTTTTCCTTCTTGTTCAAACATTGCAGAAGAAAAAGATTGCGCCAGTTTTTTAATTTCCACAAGCAAGTCCTCCTCACCTGTGAGCTTTAACAAAGCCTTGAGCGTATATCCAAGAGCAGAACGTGGTTGAATGCCTGTATCTGGAATTTGTACATATGGCACGTTATGCTCCTTTGCAAGTTCAATAAGTTTTCCTCCAACAGAACTTACAACCAAGGGAAATCCTTGCGCTTGAGCTTCCTTAAATGCACTAATTGTTTCCTCTGTATTGCCAGAATAGGAAGAAGCAATGATCAAACGCCCTTTTCCAATATTCTCTGGCAAGCCGTAATCTGAATAAACTAAAAAATCCAATGTAGGATTTAGCATTTGCAGGATATCTCCCTGTAAATGAGAGCCTCCCATGCCGCAAAGCAAAAACTTTTTTGCTTTATACCAATTCTCTTTATTTTCAATAGCAGGCTCATATTCAAACTGCTTGGCAAAGTTTTCAATGAATTCTTTCATCATATGTTTTTAAGCACTCTAATAATATTTTTTGCAGCAAGCTGTGCCATTGCAACTCTCGCTTTCCTTGAGGCAGAGCCAATATGTGGGGTTAATACGACATTATCCAGCAAGGAAAGTCCTTTAGCCATTTTTGGCTCTTTTTCAAAAACATCGAGTCCAGCTCCTGCAATCTTCTTTTTTCCCAACGCCTCAACTAACATTTCCTCATCTATAACAGGGCCGCGAGATGTGTTTATAATATACGCACTTTTTTTCATGAGGTTTAATTCCTTTTTTGAAATTAAATGATGTGTTGTAGCCAATAGAGGCACATGCAAACTTACAACATCTGCCCTGCCCAATAGCTCGCGCAAAGAATACTTTCGCGCACCGCATACTTCATGAATAGCAGGACCGTCAATATCATAGTACATAATCTTCATGCCAAAACCCTTTTGTAAAATTTCAGCTGTTCGACAGCCAATTCTCCCATGTCCTACGATTCCCAAGGTTTTTCCTTTAAGTTCATCTCCCATTAATAAATCAGGAGACCATCCTTTATACTCTTTCTTTCGCATCAAAGAATCCCCTTCTACAATGCGACGCGTTAGCGACAAAAGAAGAGCCACCGTATGTTCTGCAACGGTTTCTGTTAAAACCCCAGGAGTATTTGTAACAGTAATATTTTGCTTCTTGGCATATGATACATCAATATTGTCTAGGCCGGATGCCATGTTGGAAATAATTTTAAGCTGTGGCCCTATGGCATCCATAGTTTCCTTATCTACCTTAGAGGTTAAGAAGCAT
Source organism: uncultured bacterium (assembly GCA_913054235.1). Taxonomy (GTDB): domain Bacteria; phylum Patescibacteriota; class Minisyncoccia; order Minisyncoccales; family UBA10102; genus 01-FULL-49-22b. The sequence continues at coordinate 9,626 of CAJXJI010000012.1, read as the reverse complement.
AAAAGACCAGAGGCGCCCTTCCCTTCCTCTTTAATATTCTTTCCTTGCACTAGCGCATACCCTTCTTTTTTAAGCAGCATAACAGCCTCTTTGGGTACATCCCTTACAACGAATACCTTTTGCTTCATATCCTCTTTGCTTTAAAAGAGGGATGCTTTTTTAAAATATTTTCCAGCTCTCTTTTTTTCAGCAACCCTTCTCGTGCTCCAATTTTGCCAATTACAGAAGCAGAATTTACCGTACCCCAACACATTGCTTCTTGAATCTCTTTTCCATAAATTAAAGCGCTAATAAACCCAGTAGAAAAACTATCCCCTGCTCCAGTGCGCTCTACTAAGGGAGCGGGAAATATTTTTACATAGTATACGTTCTTTCCATCTGAAGCATAGGAACCCTTTGGTCCATCGGTAATCGCAACAATTTTTACACCTTCTTTGTGTAGCTTCTTAACAAGCTTTTTTATATCCCGCTCCTTACCCACCAAAATCTGAGCTTCTTCTCTGTTCACAAACAGCACCGTGGTCACTTTTAAAATAGGGCGCAATTTCTTTAATCCCTCATTTAGCTGATGGGAACCTGGATTAAATCCAAGTAGAACCTTGTACTTTTTTACATACGCAGGAATTTCCAGGTGCAATACCTCATGACCCTCGGCAAGCGAGCTATAGTATATCCATTTTGTTGAAGCAAACTTTGGAAGTTTGTATGTGCGTTTTTCATGGTACACCAAAATAGTCCTCTCTGCCCTATAGTTTAACACCGCAGAAAAATTACTCTTTTGTTTTTTATCAAACACGATGTAGTCTTTTGCAACTCCTTCTTTTTGTAAAACATTTGCCATTTCTTTTCCAATTTCATCATTTCCTAGAACCGTATACAACGCGGTTTTTAAACCAAGGCGAGAACTTCCTACCGCAACGTTCGCTGAGTTCCCCACCGCCAATATATTGGTAAGTTTTTTTACAGGAATCTTTTCTGCATTCAAGAGCCCGAGATATTCCTTCCCATTCTTTTCCTTTATCACCTTTATTTCCTTTTCCAATTCCAAAAAGACGTCCAGCGTTGTGTCTCCAATTGAAATTACATCAAATTTTGTTTTCATTTTAAAAACTTCAATAATGCTTTTTTTGTTCCTTCTTTATCCATTCCATACTTGCGCCACAAATCCTTTGTGGAACCTGACTCAGCAAATATATCATATACTCCATGACGAAATAAAGGAACTGGAACTTTTTCACTTAATAATTCAGCTACCGTGGAACCCATGCCTCCTACTACATTGTGATCCTCAGCGCAAAATACCTTCTTGGTTTTTTTTGCTGAAGCAATTAAAGTCTTTTCATCTAAAGGTTTTATTGTATGGAGATTGATTACTTCCAAAGAAACTTTCCCTTCAAGCTCCTTTGCAATTTGAAGCAGCCAATACACCATGTATCCATGACCAATAACGGTAATATCGGTTCCTTTGCGCAATACCTGCGCCCTTCCAACCTCAAACGGAGTCTTATTCGTTGTAAATACCGGGGTCTTTTCCCTGCAGTTTCTAATATATACAGGTCCTTTAAGTGAATATGAGGCAAGCACTGCTTTTCTTGCCTGAGCGGCATCAGCTGGAGCAATTACAGTAAAATTAGGAAGACATCTTACAATGGCAATATCTTCTGTCATCTGATGCGTGGGACCATCAGGCCCTGTAGCTAATCCGGCATGTGAAGAAACAAACACCACATGATTTTCAGGATACGCTACTGTGGTACGAATAGGTTCCCATGCCCTTCCAATTAAGAATGCTGCATACGTTATGGCATACGGTACTTTACCCTGATACGCTAAGCCCGCAGAAACGCCGGTAAGATTTTGTTCTGCAACTCCTACCTGAATGAATCTATCAGGAAACTTCTGTGCAAAGTAGTGCGCTCTTGAAGATTCTGCGGTGTCTGCTGCAAGCACCACAACATTATTATGCTTCGCTCCCAATTCTGCCACTCCCTCACCTGCTCCATTTCGCATGGGCTCTTGTTTTACTTTTTTCTCATCTAAATAGTTTTTTGCCAAATAGTAGTTCATTTCTTTTTTTGAAGTTCTTTGAGCGCTGCTCTTGCCTGCTCTTTATCTGGCGGGACTCCATGCCATGTATAGTCATTTTCCATAAAGGAAACTCCTTTGCCAGGAATGGTATTTGCAATAATACACACAGGCTTTTCTTGAATTCCCTTTACTCCTTCCAGAGTAGAAACAACCTCCTCCATATCATGTGGATTCATTTCAATAACATGCCACCCAAATGCCTCATACTTTTTGCGCAATGGTTCAAGGGGCATAATATCCTCTGTTACCCCATCAATCTGAATATTATTGCGATCAATAATCTGCGTTAAGTTAGTTAAGCGATACTTTGCAGCAAGCATTGCCGCTTCCCATGTCATTCCTTCCTGGTGCTCTCCATCTGAAGTTAAGCACCACACCCGATATTTTGCTTTATCCATGCGTGCTGCCAAGGCAAATCCACATGCTTGCGACAATCCCTCCCCCAAAGGTCCAGAAGAAGTCTCTACTGCAGGGAGTTTTTTAACAGAAGGATGTCCTTCAAGTTTTGAATTAATTTTACGAAAAGTTTTAAGTAAGGACTTTGGAAAATATCCTGCATGCGCCATTGTCGCATATCGCACAGGAACAATGTGTCCATTGGAAAGAATCAGCCGGTCTCTCTCTTTCCACCTTGGATTCTTTGGATTGTGTTTTAAAACCCGAAAGTACAATGCAGTAAAAATGTCTGTCATTCCAAGAGGACCTGCCGTGTGTCCGGAGCCAGCTTCAAGCAAAAGTTTAATAATATCTTGGCGTATTTCGTTTGCCTTATGCTCCAGTTGAGAAATAGAATACGTTTTCATGTAATTATTCAGTATATCATTTCTTGAAGTTCTCTTAAAGAGACAATGGGATCTTTTGCTTTCCAAACTGCACTTCCCGCAACAATATAGTCAGCGCCTTTGGTAAATATATCTTGAATATTTCCTTCACCTACTCCCCCATCCATGCCAACTAAAAGCTTTTCATTTAAGCCTTTAATCTCAAGAATCTTCTCTGCAACCTCGGGGATAAACGTGTTCCCCTGAGCTCCAGGAACTATGGACAAAAGCAAAACCGCATCCACATTCTTTACATAGGGAGTAAGTTGCTCCACTGTTGTTTCTGGATTTATTGCAATGCCTCGCTCAAATTGATACTGCTCCATGGCCAAAAGCACTGCTTTTGGATCTTTTGCACCCTCCAGATGAAAATACACACGCTTGGCCCCTATTGTATTGCAACTCTCCAAATATTTCTCTGGCTTCTTTACCATTAAATGAATTTCCAAATTGAAGAGTTGGTTTGCATCTCTAAGCTCCGCAAGGTTTATAGAAACTGCGGGCACAAATTTTCCATCCATAATATCAATATGAACCCAGTAACTTTGGTCTTTTAACACTTGCAATTGCTCCTGGAGCTTTTTTGCATCGTTGGTAAGAATAGCTGGTATAACTTTTTGCATTTCCTCTTTTGCCTAATGATTTTGCTCAAATTTGGTAATTTTTTGTACTCTCCTCTCGTGTCTTCCACCTTCAAACTCAATTGCAAGCCACATCAAAATAGCATCAGTTGCTTCCTCTACAGTTAGAAACCTCGCTCCCAAAGAAAGAACATTGGCATTGTTGTGTGAGCGAGAGCGATGTATCAAATCCAAAGGGCCACCATAATATACTGTAGCTCGTATACCCTTCACTTTATTTGCAGCTATGGCCTCTCCTTGCCCCGTTGCCCCAAAAAAAATACCAAAGTTCTCTTGCGGATCTTCAATTACTTTGTAGGCAGCAGGTATCATAAAATCAGGATAATCATCTTGCTTATCTAAGCTAAAGGCACCCATATCTTCAACCTCTCTTCCCTGTTCTTGAAGATATCTTTTGATGACTTCCTTTAAGTCAAATCCAGCGTGATCTGCTGCAAGAATAATCTTCATACAATATAAAGTAAGACATAATGTTTCATGCTTCAAGTATATCATTCAGGTTTGTTTGCTTCAAATCGTAGCTTTTGGACGGCGCACCAAAGAAAGGATTGCTCCCCCTCCACCAAGAACAAAAAAGAGAATAATCCCTACTCCAAGAGCTAGCGCTGCCTGTCCCGTGCTTGAGCGAAAAAAGCTTTGCAGTGAAAGCGAAGAAGCAGCTTCTGCCGTGAATTCGCTCCCCGCTTTTTGGGTAAGCATTATGGTCCCAGATTCCAAGGTAAGACTTTCATCTTCAAACACACTAAGCTGAGCAACCTTATCGTCTGATTGCTGAACCAATACCTTATCTTGCGTCTGCTCCAATTGTGCAAGATAGGCGGTATATACTAGTGCAACTTGAGATCTTAATTCTTCTACTCTTTTTGCAATAGCTAAAATCTCTGTTTCAATCACTTCCAAATTCGCTATAGCTTCACCAGAGAATACAGCTTCCTTTAAAGCATCGTTTACCAAAGGCACCACCACAAGAGCAGCTTCCTTTGCATCTGCACTTGATGTCCAAAACGAGGTAATTGTCGCTGTAGCAGGATTCTTGTAGTCTCCTAAAATATCGCTCCATGTTTTTTGAAGTCCTGCTGGAATAGCATACGCTGTTGCCCAAATCCTATTTTCCATTGATTCTTCTTTTAGCAGTCCTCCATCCACATCTTGGCTAAGCGCCAGAAAATGTTCTGGTGTCCTATGGTCAATTTCCCAGGAATCACCAGATTCGTTTAATGCCGCAATTGCTTGAAGCGCCCAGCTAGTAGAATAGGTATTTTGAAATCCACCAGAACTCTCTTGCTTGGAAAGTACGTACTCTCTTGCGCGCTCCAATGCCTCATCTCTTTTGTTGCTTGAAGAAAATTGAGTTAACATTTGAATTACAGCTGAAGTGAGATCAACAGAACCAAATGAACCACTTTCTTTTTGCCAGGAAAGAATAAAAGGAAGAGTTTCTAAAAGAGGTGTAACGTTTTCCTCATACCCTGCCTTTTTAAGAACAATCGCTGCAAAAATATCATCGTTCAGGATATCTGAGCTTCCAAACTGTGTGCCATCAAATTCCTTTAAAATAGCCGTGATATAGTTAACGTTCGTTCCATCAAAAGGATCAATTCCAAGAGACATTAACGCCATGGCACGGCGTTCATAGTCCGTAAGTAAACTTCCAGGAGAAATAGGGTTTTTAACTATCCATTCTTTAAGCTTTTCTCTAGCATAAAAACCAGACGCGCTATCTCCCTGGTATGCTCCAAGAGCTACTGCTGCCCAATCGGTAAAGAGAGGGTGACCAAAAGAACCATCTTTTTGTTGATGTTCTGCAAGAAAAACGACTGCGCCTTCCACATCAAGTCTTCTTGGATATATATCTTTGGTAACAGGACCGCCTCCTTCGCTTATGAGTACTTGAATAATCTGTGTAATCCATGACCCATAGGTAAGCTGAAAAGTATCTCCATTTGCAAGTACAATCCCCTGAATGCCAACATTTGCTAACTTTCCGTTTTGCCACAATTGCCAAAATTCTGCCCACCCAGGAGTGGTTGCAATGCCGTTAATACTATCTAAAGTAAATCCAAATCCTGCATCAGTCACTACAAAGTCTGCAATCACTCCTGTGTCTTTTGCTACCTTGAGCGCACAAATTGCCTTGTGTCCAGAAAAATTAGTTGCCCCTCCAGTACTATCCACCACAGTGCAGCTTTCCGGAACAACAATATCTTGATTAACAAGTATAGTTTCGCCAGGTCCTTGAATGTATAGAGTTGTATCCACAGCTGCTAACGCAAGTCCTGGCAGTAATAGAGAAGCTCCAAATATTAACAGAGCAATACTATTCTTCATCCTCATATTTCCAAGAAATAACATCATTCATTTGTAGTTTATACACTGATATTCCAACCTCAGCCTTGCGACCATTTAGGTAGTAAATCCAGTATTTCCCTGCTCTGGGGTTTTGCCCTAATCCATTGATTTCTTCCACAAAAAACCCTAGTTTGGAAAATTCACTACCCTCAAAACTTAAGTTAGAGATCTTTTGAGCTTGAATCATGGCATCATATACATTACTGCCAGATTCTACACTCATTTTATAGACAGTTCCTTCAACCTCAAGGCTGATAGGAATGAATTGCTCTGATGTCCTGAGAGCTAGGACAATATCTTTTGTCCCACCTTGCAAGAATGCACCACCAATAGCAACTCCAGCTCCTAAAAGAACTATAGAAAAGAGCAAAAAAAGCGTTCCTTTGTTCATTTTTAAGACAAAAAAATACTCTTGGGGGAGTTTTAAAATCACTTAAAAGAAACTTTTTCTTCAAAGACACTTTCCCTCTCCCTCGAAAGGATATAGTTAAAACTTATAGAGGAGAATTTAGCTGTCGGGCTCTAACCGTTCCGGGGGAGCGTGGGGATTACATCCACTTCCCTAAATTCTTGTCATTTCACTTGCGTCCTATGAGCATTGTACTTACACAGCAAAAAACAGTCAAGCATACAACCCATGGTTTTATGTGGATTACTTATTTTTCAAGCTGAGGTGGGAAAGGGCAAAATCAATATCTCCTCCTGTTTTTTTACCAGGATTAAAAATATTTTGAGGATCAAATATCTGCTTGGTTTTAAAAAACAATTCTACTACCTCTTTGCCAAACATATCTTCTAAAAAAGGAGTGCGAATGATGCCATCGTTATGCTCAGCTGACATGCTTCCTTTATATGAAAATACCAGCTTGTGCACTTGTTCCATGAGTGAAGGAATAAGCGCTCTATTCTCTTCTCTCTTTAAATTCATCAAAGGAATAATGTGGAAGTTACCATCTCCCACATGACCCACAATAGTATACACAATCTTCTTGTACTTTGACAAAATATACTGAAGTTTTGGTAGGAATTCGCCAAGAGTTTCTGGTGGAACAATAATATCGTCAATGAAAGGAGCCGTACGCTTTCCTTTTACATGATGACGCAAAAGGTTAAAGCTTTGGCGTCTTACGGTCATATACTTTAATTCCTCTTTGTCTGACTTGGTAATTCTCATTTGTGCCTTAAATCCGATAAGATCCTTTTTTGCAGCTTCAGCTTTCCTATAGATTTCTTCTTCCGAGTCCCCTGTAAACTCAGCTAGTATCACCAACTTGGGAAGTTTTAATCCGCCTTTAAAAAACATAAGGAATTCCGGGATAAACTGAAAGGCAAGGGTGATAATATTTCCTTTCAGGAGTTTCACAAAATCCAGAATATGACTCATGGCAAAGCGCAGTGTATGATCGTCATATGATTCCAAGCTCTCTGGGGCATGCTTAAGTAACGTATTGGTAAGCTTTGCTAGGGGCGCAAAGTTGTATAAAAACAAAACAAGCAAAGTAGAGTGTTTCTTTGGAACCACTAGGCGAAACGTAATTTCCGTTATAATCCCAAGAGTTCCCTGCGATCCTACAAAGAGTTTTGTTACGTCAAAGGTTTTTTCGTCCCATATATTCCAAAGGTAGTACCCAGATGAGTTCTTTGAAACTTTGGGTTTAGCTTGCAAAAGAAGAGATTTATTCTCTTGAACTAAGGCAAAGAGCTTTTGGTAAAACTCTCCCTCAAATCCTCCAAGCTGCATCTTTGCTTGAAGTTCCTGAAATAAAAGAGGTTTAATTACATACTCCTCTCCATCTTGCAAAACAACTTTAAGCTCCATAACATAGTCCTCAGTTTTACCATAGCGCAATGTCTTTTCTCCTCCCGAGTTATTTGCCACCATGCCTCCTAGCGTACATATATCTTTTGAAGCAGGATAGGAAGGAAGCAAAAGATTTTGCTTTTCAGCTTCCTTTTCAAAATCTCTATACCAAACCCCTGGCTGCACCTTTGCCTTATTCTCTTTTATTTCAAAAATATTATTAAAATATCTCGCCATATCCACCACAATACTTTGAGTTAAAGGTCCTCCTGTCATATCAGTTCCCCCAGACCTACATGTTAGTGATAGATTTTCCTCTTTGTGTTCACGAACAAATTTTACCAATGCCTTTACATCCTTTGTATCTTTGGGAAATACTATTAAACGCGGCTTCACTTCAAAAAGCGAGGCGTCTTTGCTGTATTCTTCAAGAATATCTGGCGAATCCTCCACCCCGCCCCTTAGTATTGCTTGCAATTCTTCTTTAAGTTCCATATTGTTTAGATAGTATATCATGATTTTAAACGTGAAAAAACCAAAAGGCATGACTTCTCACGATGTGGTAGATAAGGTTAGGCAAATAACCAAAGAAAAGCGAGTTGGTCATGCAGGCACGCTAGACCCTTTTGCAACTGGTGTCCTTATCATTGCTACGAGCAGAGAGGATACCAAGAAATTGGGGGATATAACAAAAAATACAAAGAAAGAATATGTTGCAACCTTAGAGCTTGGCAAAACCAGCACAACTGGCGATCCAGAAGGAGAAATTTCTCTGATTACGATAAACTATCCCAACCTTAAAAGAGTTAGAGAAACCCTCAAATTATTTATAGGAGAGATTAAACAAACTCCTCCATCCTATTCTGCAATAAAGGTAAAGGGGGTTCCTTCCTATAAACTTGCAAGGAGAGGCCAAAGCGTCAAACTATCTTCGCGCAACGTAACAATTGATACATTAGATCTTCTTGAATATGATCCTCCACTCTTAAAAATACGCGTGGTATGTGGTGCTGGCACTTATATTCGCTCTTTGGCAAAAGACATTGGAGAAAAGCTCAATACCGGAGCCTACCTTACAGAACTTCAGCGTACTCGTGTTGGTGATTTTAAAATAGAAGATAGCATCCCCCTCACAAAACTTAGTGCAACTAGGTTATAACCACAAAGCGCCACCTATTATATTGGTCTTTATGAAAATTCCAAGTTTTATACTCAAATTTCTTAAGTAGATTTGCAATCTCCTTTTTTTGTGGGGAATCAAACTCAAGATATATCCTTCCGTTCCCCAAAAGATGATGTCTTGCCTCTTTAAGAAACCCTTTAATGTATTTTAACCCATCTTTTCCAGCAAACAGAGCTCCTTGAGGCTCATATTTAAGAACTGAGTTCTGTACGCTCTTCCTTCTCTTTTGTGCAACGTAAGGAGGATTAGCAAAGATATAGTTATACTTTCCTGAAATTCCATCAAAAATATCAGAGCATACTACAGTAAAGCGTTTCTTTAAAATATTGTTTTTCTTAAGATTGAATAAAACCTGTCGCACAAATCTTTTGTCCTTTTCTGCAAAATCTACATTAGACTTTTGAATATGCTTAAGAATTGCAATCCCAATACATCCGGAGCCTGCAAAGATATCCAAGCATTGAATATTTGAGTTTCGCTTAGAAGAACTTTGTATGTCTCCTATTGCTTTTTGCGTCCAATACTCTGTTTCTGGCCGAGGAATAAGAGGTTTGAGTGAAAGATCTATGTTGCAACCTACAAACTCTATAAATCCAATAAGATAGTCAACTGGCTCTCCTTTTTTAAGTTTAGCAATATCTTTCTTTGCTGCAGTGGTAAGTCTTCCTCTGTACTTCTCTTTTAGCAACCATTCTATTTCTTTTTGCATATCATTGCTGTACCATACTTTCCTAAAAGAAAAA
>CAJXJI010000011.1 GCA_913054235.1 uncultured bacterium | reverse complement strand
TCATTTAGGATTACTTTCAGCTTCAGCTAAATAGCTTTCCTCTAATTTCCTTTGCTATTTTTGGATTCTCTTGCAGGTACTTTCGCGAAGCCTCCATGCCTTGACCCAGTTTTGAGTTCTCATATTGAAGCCAAGAACCTGCCTTGCTAACCACTCCTTCTTTTAACCCTGCATTTAAAAGATCCGCGGCAGCAGAAATACCCTCGTTATAGTAAATATCAAATTCCGCTACTTTGAAGGGAGCTGCAACTTTGTTTTTTACAATCTTTGCTCGAATACGATTCCCAGTAATCTCATCTCCAGATTTTAGCTGTGCTATTCTTCTTAATTCAATTCGAACAGAGGAATAAAATTTCAAAGCAAGACCTCCTGGCGTAGTTTCGGGATTTCCAAATATAACCCCAATCTTCATTCGAATTTGATTTATGAAAATAACGGTTGTCTTTTTCTTTGAAACAATAGCAGAAAGTTTTCGCAAAGCAGAAGACATGAGCCTTGCCTGCAAACCAATCGGAAACTCTCCCATTTCTCCTGCAATCTCACTTTTGGGAGTTAAGGCTGCAACCGAATCAATAACGATAACATCAACTTCGCCTGACCTAACAAGGGTTTCTAAAATCTGCAAAGCCTGCTCGCCAGAATCCGGCTGAGAAATGAGGAGATCATTTACATTAACTCCAATCTTCTTTGCATAGTCAGGATCCAAAGCATGCTCAGCATCAATAAAGGCCCCTACTCCTCCTTTTTTTTGAGCTTCTGCAATAACATGGAGAGCAACTGTTGTCTTTCCTGAGGCCTCAGGACCGTAAATTTCAATCACTCGCCCTCTAGGAAGACCTCCTCCCAATGCAATATCAATAGAAACTGACCCAGTAGAGATAACATCAACATCCATTGCCTTTGCCTCAGATAGGCGCATGATAGCTCCTTCGCCAAATCTTTGCTTTATCTCATCTATGGCCTCTTGTAAATCTGCTAACTCTTTTGGTTCTTGTTTTTTCTTTGCCATATGTATGTATCTTAATATAAATTATGGAGAAAACCAATCCGAGGCTCCCGGACTCTCCTCTTCTTTATGAACATTCTCATACACCTCTCGCGGTTTTGCTCCTTCTCCCGGACCAATCACTCCTCTGTTTTCCAAGATATCCAACAAGCGTGCAGCTCTTGCATACCCAACTTTAAGACGCCTTTGCAAAAGGGAAGCTGATGCTTTCTTAGACTCCACAACTACTCGTTTTGCTTCCTCATACATAGAATCTTCATCGTCATCTCCATTACCCATAGTTCCCATATTGTCTCCTGTTGCTTTTTCAAGCTCATCCTCTGCAATTTCTTCTCGAACAAAATCTTTGGTATTCTTTTTAATCCATTCCACCACATTTTTTACATCTTTATCTGAGATATAGCAACTCTGAATTCTTTTTGGACGAGAAAACTCAGCAGAAGTAAATAACATATCTCCTTTTCCCAATAGTTTTTCTGCACCAGCCCCATCCAGAATAGTTCTTGAATCTATCTGAGAAGTAACCTGAAGAGCAATGCGCCCTGACACGTTTGCCTTAATTAACCCAGTTATAACCTCAACAGAAGGACGCTGAGTAGCAAGAACCAAGTGAATGCCTACGGCTCGCGCCATCTGAGCTAATCTCACAACAAGAGCCTCAACTTCCTTTCCGCGAGCAGCCATTAAATCAGCCAATTCATCAATAATAACAACGATATAGGGCATTTGCTCCATCTCTTCCTCACCATTTTTCTTTTTCTTCTTTTGTTGCCCTTGTCCCCAAAGCGTATGATAACTTCCAATATCTCTTACCCTTACGTCAGATAATACCTTAAATCTCCTCTCCATCTCCTTTACAAGCCATTTTAAGGCGTTTATAGCGCGTTGTGTATCCAAAATGACTGGTGTTAGCAGATGAGGAAGGTCGTTGTACACAGGAAACTCTACGCGTTTTGGATCAACAAGAATGAATCTAAGATTAGCAGGTGAGTTACGATAAATTAAACTTAAGATAAGGTTACTTAGGGTGATGGTTTTTCCTGTTCCCGTAGCTCCTGCAACCAAAAGATGGGGCATACGAGCCAAATCTGTAAATACAGCATTTCCTGCAACATCTTTTCCTAAAGATATGAGAAGTGCATCAGTAGAGTTTTTGAACTTAGAATTTTCAATTAATGTACGGAGGCGAACTGTGGTTCGTGCCTTGTTGGGAATCTCAATTCCTACCAAAGACCTTCCTGGAATAGGCGCCTCAATACGAATTGGATGTGCTGCCAAGGCTAAAGCCAAATCATTTGAAAGCGCAATGATGCGCGAAAGCTTCACACCCTCAGCTGGTTTAAACGCGTACTGCGTAACTGCAGGTCCGATATTTACCTCAGAGACCTCCACTGGAATATCAAAATTAGCCATTGTCTTTTTAATAATCGCAGAATATATTTTAATATCTCCTGCATTAGGAACACCGCTTTCAGATTCCAAAATAGAAGAGGGTGGAAATTGGTAGTTTCCAGCCAAAGGCAAGGGCTGAAAGGTTTTTTCTTTTTCCTCCTTCTTTTTTCCCTTGGGTTTTTCTTCCTGCTCTTCTTTTTGTTCTTCCGGTTCCAGATCCTCATCTTCAGCAGGCTCATCCTCTACTGGCTTTACCTCAAACTTTGGCTCAAAAATCTTCTTTACTTTCTCCTTTGCTCCTTGCGCAAAAGCAGACTCTTCAATCTTTTCATGGTCCAGCAATTGCCAGAAAATAATACCTGAAACCGCAATCAAAGCGCCAAAGATAATCTCCCCTACCCAAAACCCAAAAGCTAAAAATACAGGCCAAGAAACTAAGAACCCAAGCCAACCTGCTATCTCTTGAATATTCATTTCCTGGGAGCGAGCCACAATTCCCAAAACTCCTCCAGTCCCCATAAAAAGCAACGTTAGAGCAAGCAATACCTGCCATAATCCCCAATAGCGCATACCAAAGAATATTAGCCCTCCCACAACCAAAAACAAAGGAATGAGGAATACCGCTTTCCCCACAATAAATGCTCCAGCAGAGAAAAACAATGTTCCAGCGCTCCCTGCCATTTGAAAGAAGGAAAAGGTGAAAATAAGGGCGATAACAAACATCAAAACGCCAGCTATCTTTCGCTTGGCGTTATCTGGGACATGAATATTTAGTCCTCCTCCGTTTTTGCTCTTTTTTGCTTGTTTCTTTCCTGCCACGTTTATGTATTATACCAAAATCAGAAAATAACCTCTAGTGTATTGTACCAAAAAACCGCCTGTATGGCGATCCTTTGAAGTCACAAACAATCTATTTAGTATTATTCTTCCTATTATACCCAGTCCCAGCTGGAATGAGTTTTCCAATAATTACATTTTCCTTTAATCCGCGTAGACGATCCTCCTTCCCTTCCAAAGAAGCCTTAATTAAGACACGAGAAGTCTCTTGGAAGGAAGCAGAAGAGAGGAAGCTATCTGTGCTCAGCGCAATCTTGGAAATACCAAGGAGAAGCTGTGTTATTTCAGCTTCTTTTTTCCCCAGTTTCTTAATTCTGGCATTCTCTTCCAAAAAGATAGCTCGCTCTATAATCTCACCTTCCGTAAAATTCGTGTCGCCAGAATTCTTGATTCGTACTCGAGAAAACATTTGACGTGCTATAGTCTCAATATGCTTATCATGAATAGAAGCACCCTGTGAGCTATAGATACTCTGCACTTCCTTTACAATATAGCGCGAAGTTATATCCTTTCCCTTTAAAGCAAATATCTCTTGCAAATCAAGGTGTCCTTCACACAATTGCTGTCCTTTTGTTATTAAATCCCCATTCTTTACCCATAGAGCCATCTTTGCTGGAATTTGATACTCAAACACCTCCTCCTTTTTTGCTTTAGCTTCAATGTCCTTACCTTGGATTTTTACTAATCCATCAGTGCTAATATCTATTACTTTTCCATCAACCTCTGAGATAATTGCTTTTCCAGAAGGCATTCTCCCCTCAAAGATTTCTTCCACGCGAGGAAGACCTTGAGTAATATCTCCTCCTCCAGCAACTCCTCCGGTATGAAAAGTTCTCATGGTTAATTGAGTCCCAGGCTCTCCAATGGATTGCGCGGCCACAATACCAACAGCAGATCCAAGTTCAATCTCTTTATTTTTCCCCATGTCCCAACCATAACATCGCTGACACAATCCTCGTACTGTTTTACAAGACAACGGAGAGCGGATTTGAATTTCATTTATCTTCTCATCCTCCCCTATTTTTTGCGCCTTTTCCCAATCAATATATTCTCCCTTCTTCACAATTCCCTTTATATCTGCTAAAGATATACGACCAACTAACTTAAGAGCAATATTCTGCCCAAGTTCTTCGGCTTCATCTTTAAAAGCAGTAATACCGCCCTTGTTTTTACAATCTGGCAAAGTCACCAAAACATCGTGCGCAACATCAATGAGGCGCCTGGTCAAATATCCTGCAGTAGAAGTTCTTAATGCAGTATCTGCGGTTCCTTTTCTTGCGCCATGAGTAGAAATGAAATACTCCAAAACATTAAATCCTTCCTTAAAAGAGCTGATCACAGGCAACTCAATAATACGTCCAGCTGGATTAATCACTAGTCCTTTCATTCCTGCCATCTGTACGGATTGTGACCAAGAACCTCTTGCTCCAGACTCAATAATTGAAGTAACGGAACCATTTTCTGGCAACGCTTTTGGAACAAGCTTTTCTATACTAGACTTTACTCGCTGCCAAATCTCAATAACTTTACTAGACCTCTCTTCTTTGGAGAGAAATCCTTTTGCAAAGTGAGAATCAATAACCTCAACTTCTTTTCTTGCCTCAACTAGCAACGCTTCCTTTTCTGGCGGTACACGCAAATCATCCATGCCCCAGGTAATACCAGACTTAGTCGCATATTCAAATCCCAGTTCTTTTATTTTATCCAACATACCAGGAGCTTCTTTGGCAGGATAATTTTTAATAATATCTGCCACCAAGCGCTCCATTTTCTTTGCTGCAATCTGCTCATTTACAAAGAAGAATCCTGAGGGCAAAGATTCGTTAAAGATAATCCGCCCTACTGTAGTTTCAATCAAAGAAATATCATCTCCTCCCCAATCTTTAGAAAGTCTAACCTTTACCATCTGTCGTAAACCTACAACCCCAGCTTCCATGGCAAGCATTGCTTCTTCTGCAGACCCAAAGTTTTTTTGATTTTTCCCTCCTTCTTTATCAGATCCCGTAAGATAGTAACAGCCAAGTACCATATCCTGCCTGGGCCCTGCAACCGGACTACCTGTGGCTGGCTTCAAAAGATTTTGAGATGATAACATGAGATCTTTTGCCTCTTGTTGTGCTTCTTTAGATAGAGGAACATGGACTGCCATTTGATCTCCATCAAAGTCTGCATTGTATGCAGAACACACCAAAGGATGTAAACGAATTGCCTCCCCTTCCACGAGCAAAGGATAAAAAGCTTGAATTCCCAAACGATGCAAGGTAGGAGCACGGTTTAAGAGTACAAGCCTGTCTTTAACTACCTCTTCTAAAATCGCCCATACATCATCGGTTCGCTGCTCAATTAAACGGTTTGCTCCTCGCACATTAAATGCAAGTTCCCGCTCCAATATCTTTTGAATAACAAAGGGTTTGAAAAGTTCCAAAGCCATATGTTTTGGCAATCCTACATTATTTAAAGACATGCTAGGGCCTACCACAATAACCGAACGCCCTGAATAATCCACACGCTTTCCCAACAGGTTTTGGCGAAATCTTCCCTGCTTTCCTTTTAGCATGTCGGCTAGAGACTTGAGCAAACGTCTTCCTCCAGTTGTTGCCTGAGTCATTTGTCCCTTGCGCATAGAGTTATCAATCAAAGCATCCACTGCTTCTTGAAGCATTCTCTTTTCATTTCGCACAATTACGTCAGGAGCTCCGATATCAAGCAAATATTTCAATCGGTTGTTGCGATTAATAACTCTACGATACAAATCATTTAAATCAGAAGAGGCATACCGTCCACCATCTAATTGAACCATGGGTCTAAGATCAGGAGGAAGAACTGGCAAATGTGTTAAAAACATCCATTCGGGTCGAATATCAGATTGAATCATCCCCTGCACTAGACGCAGTCTAAGCAAGAGCTTACGCTTTGCTTGCACACTTGCATCTTGTAAGCTCTTTTTTACCTGGTTGAGGACCTTTTTTAAATCTACCTCTTCAAAGATTTTCCGCAAGGATTCAGCTCCAGTTCCTGCTTCAAAAACTTGTCCGTATTTTAAGGAAAGATTCTGATACTCAGCTTCTGAAATAATTTTCATTAATTGAAAAGATTTCAATTCCTCTTTTGCCTTATCTCGTGCACCTTTTAAAGCTTGCTTCTCCTCGTCTGATTTCCCCTTTAGCTTTTGTTTAAACTCTTCTTCAATCTCTTGAGCAGCTTTTTGCTTCTCCTCCTCATTAACCTTGGTGATAATATAGGAAGCAAAGTAAATAACACGCTCCAAAGATGTAGCTGGAATATCCAAAACCAAACCCATACGAGAAGGAAGTCCTCGCAAGAACCAAATATGCGAACAAGGAGCAGCTAATTTAATATGCCCCATTCTCTCTCGCCTTACAGAAGACTTTGTAACCTCAACACCACATCTATCACACACCACACCTTTGTAACGAATCTTTCGATACTTCCCACAATAACATTCATAATCTTTTTCTGGACCAAAAATACGCTCGTCAAATAAACCCTCTTTTTCTGAGCGTTGCGTTCGATAATTAATGGTTTCAGGTTTTGTAACCTCACCAAAAGACCACGCTAAAATATTATCTGGGGAAGCTATCTTTATTCGAATAGATTCAAGATCAGTTACTCTCATGATTTAGGTTTCGTTAGTTTCTTTTTTTTGTTTAGTTTCCTTTACTTCAATATTTAGCCCCAAAGATCTTAATTCAGATAACAATAAATTGAAAGAAGCTGGAAGATTTGGGGTCGCAATGGGTTGCCCTCTTAAGATTGATTCGTAAGTAGAAGCTCTTCCTGGAACATCATCTGATTTGATGGTAAGCATTTCTTGTAGAATATGGGACGCTCCATATCCCTCCAAAGCCCATACTTCCATCTCCCCAAAACGCTGCCCTCCAAACTGAGCCTTTCCACCCAAGGGCTGCTGAGTAATAAGGGAGTAGGGGCCAATGGAACGCATATGAATCTTATCCTCTACCATGTGGATTAATTTCATCATATAGATTTGTCCTACCGTAATCTTTTGCGAAAAGGGTTTTCCGTCCAGCCCATCAAACAAGGTTATTTTTCCATCTTCCGGAAGCCCTTGTTCTTTTAATGCCCCTTTAATATCCTCTTCGGTAGCTCCTGCCAATCCAGGAGTTATAGCATAATACCCACCTTTTTTTGCTGCCCAGCCAAGATGAGTTTCCAAAATCTGACCAATGTTCATTCGAGATGCTACTCCCAAAGGATTTAATACAATATCTACTGGTGTCCCATCTTCCATAAAAGGCATATCCTCTTCTGGCAATACAAAAGAAATAACTCCCTTATTCCCGTGTCTTCCAGCTAACTTATCGCCAGGCTGTATCTTACGCAGTTGCGCAATCTCAACATGGATACGTTTTATAATCCCTGGTTCCAGTTTATGGCCCAAGGATCGCTCAAATACTTTTACCGATACCACTCTTCCTCGCTTTCCATGAGGCATAAGGAGTGAACTATCTTTCACATCTCGTGCCTTTTCTCCAAAAATAGCACGCAGCAATCTCTCTTCTGCAGTAAGGTCAACTTCTCCCTTAGGAGAAATTTTTCCTACCAAAATATCATTAGGTTCAACTTCAGCTCCAACACGAATTACTCCTTCTTCATCCAGGTCTCGTAATTTCTCTTCTCCAACATTGGGAATATCTGAAGTGGTAATCTCAGGCCCTAGCTTGGTCTCTCGAATATCCGCCACAAAATCTTCAATATGAATTGAGGTATACCTATCATCTTTTAAAAGGCGCTCTGAAAGAATAATAGCATCCTCGTAATTGCCTCCTCTCCAAGGAACAAACGCAACCAATAGATTCGTTCCAAGAGCCAAGCGCCCTTGATCAATAGCACCTCCATCTGCAATAACCTCTCCCTTCTTTACTTTATCTCCAACATTTACAATAGGGCGCTGATGAAAAGAAGTATATTGGTTAGTTCTTACAAAGTTTTTTAACACCTTGGTTATAGCATGCCCTTTTTCCGGCTTTAAAGTCACATGCTTTGCATCAACTTCAGTAATAACACCATTCTCCTCTGCCATAATGGCAAGCCCTGAATCCTTTGCTACTTTCTCTTCAAGACCCGTTCCTACCAAAGGACTTTGAGGTCTAAGCAACGGAACAGCTTGACGCTGCATGTTTGAACCCATGAGAGCACGGTTTGCATCATCATTTCTTAAAAATGGAATTAAGGCTGTGGCAATAGAAATTGACTGTTCTGCTGAAACATCAAAAAAGGTGACATCACTTCTTGGTGCAATACCAGCCTCACCTTTTACCCTGGCCTCTACCTTTTCTGGAATTATTTTCTTTGCATTGTCTAAAGGAACTCCTGCGTGGGATATAACTTCTTGTTCTTCTTCAAAAGCATTCAAATAGCGTAATTCTTGAGTTACCTTTCCTTGTTCAACCTTAAAGTATGGAGTCTCCAAAAATCCATAAGAATTAATGCGAGCATAGCTTGCCAAGTGCCCTACCAAACCAATATTAGGACCCTCAGGCGTTTGAATAGGGCAAATCCTTCCATAGTGTGAAGGTTGTACATCTCTTACTTCAAATCCAGCTCTCTCTCTCGTTAACCCACCAGGTCCAGTAGCTGATACTCTTCTTTTATGCTCCAGCTCTGCTAGTGGATTTTCGTTATCCATAAACTGGGTGATCTGAGAAGATGTGAAAAACTCCTTGATCATGGCCATAATCGGCCTTGGATTTACCAATTGAGCTGGGGTTAAGGTAGCAGAATCCAAAGTAGACATCCTATCTTTTATAATCCGCTCCATTCTCATAAATCCAACTCGCAAACGATTTTGCAAAAACTCAGCAAACGTTCTCACCCTTCTATTTCCTAAGTGATCAATCTGATCTGGCTGTGCGCCGGGAGTATTATTTAAACGAATGATCTCACGAAGTACTTCTATTACATCTTCTAATTTTAAAACACGGTCCTCGATACTAATTTCTTCCTCTTTTGCCCCTTTTGTTTTCTTGTCTTTTGGTTTTAAAGCTGGCAAGCGCTGAAGTGTTTTCCATCTTCCAACTCGAGAAAAATCATATCTTTCAAAATTAAAGAACATATTCCAAATAAGTTCTTTTGCTGTTTCTGGGGTAACATAATCACCAGGACGAAGCCTTCGATAGATTTCCATTAAACCTTCACCTTGTCCATTCGTAACATCTTTCTTTAAGGTCTCGGTAATATGGCTTACCTCTCCTGTATCCACATCTTTAAACGCATCTCGTATTGCCTCTTCGGTTTCAAGGCCAAAAGCTCGAAGAAGCGTTGTAACAGGAGCTTTTCTTTTTCTATCAATGCGAACACCAATAAAGCCTGATTTCTCAGTCTCAAATTCTAACCAAGCACCTCTATTTGGAATAATCTTTGCTCCAAAAATCTTTCTTGTTGCACTAACATTCTGCCCTGTGAAGAATGCGCCGGGAGAGCGAATGAGCTGGGAAATAGCAACTCGCTCTACTCCGTTGATAATAAAGGTACCTCGTTCGGTCATCAAAGGAAAATCAGCTAGGAAAATCTCTTGCTCTTTTTGCTCTTTTGTTTTTAAATTAACCAAACGAACCTTTACTCGTAAAGGAGCTTCAAAAGAATCGTCATTTTCTTTTGCCTCAATATCTGAAGTATGATTGGGCTTTCCTATCTTAAAGTCCAAAAACCACAACTCAAATTCTTTTTTCGTATGATCTCTTATGGGAGAAACTTCTTGAAGCAATTCTTTAAAATCAGCAGCCCAAAATCGGTTCCAGCTATTTTGCGGAACCGAAAGCAAGTAAGGCAAAGGAAATTGAACACCGGTTTTTTGAAAATTTTTAAAAGAAGATTGCGGAGTTGACATATAAAACAAAGGTCCCTTTTCAATTCAAAAAAAGGCCTTGCGAGTATAAACTTAATATAAAAAAGAAGCCAAGGTCAAAAATCTTATAAAATATTCAACTAAAAAATAGTGTACAGGATACTGTTATAAATGTCAACATGTATCTTTAAAAGAGAGAGTATTTCTCCTTTTTTAAGCTCAAACAGGGCAATAAAACACAAAATCAACTATCCTTGCTTTAAGGTGCTTTTCCCCAGGTTTTCAACAAGAACTATTGATCCCCCTCAGGGCTTGCTTGTTCCTGAATCTCAGGAGGAGTTTGCGAAATTGGAGGCTCTGCAATATCAATACCATCTAGAGCTGGAAGTCCATTTTCAAGATTTGCCAAAATTCTCTTTATCTCTTCATTTTCTGGATTCAATCTTTCAACTTCAAAAAATTCTAGCTTTGCTGCAGCTTCATCTCCTCTTGCATCATGCACCAATCCTAAAATATATCTTGCGTTGGAATAATTAGGATTAATCTGAATTGCAAGCTCCAACTCAGATTGAGCCTTATCTAGCTCTCTTCGCTGCCAATACAAAACTCCTAGTTGAAAAGCCAAACCAACATCATTTGGTGAAGCAATAAGTTTTGTTTCCTCCAGCTTTGTTACAGCTTCGTCTGACCTTCCTTGCTGATCATATACCACAGCAGTCAAAAAGTGAGCAGGAGCATAATCATCCTTTAACTCCAAGGCTTTATTGAGATGCTCCAAGGCCTCCTCTAACACTTGAGCTCTTGTCTCCTCTGCATCTTGCAGAGCAAGGGCTTGGGCTTGTACAACCTTGGAACGTGCCAATTCGGTCCATGGAAAAGGAGAGGTTGGCTCCAATTCTGCTGCCTTAAGATAGGCTTCCTGAGCTAAAGCCTCTGCTCCTCGAATACCGATGAGAGTTCTATACACAAACCCCTGCACATTCCAGTTAGCAACGTTTGCTGGAGCTACCTGTGTTGCGGCCCTGGCAGCTGCGATACCATTTGATACTGCAGCTTGCGTCTGCTCCTGTCGTTCCTCTTGCGTGAGTTCTTGATTAGCTGCTATTTGATTTACCCGCGTTAAATAGAGCTGAGAAAGATCTCTCCAGTATACATCCACTGATGGATTTAAGTTTGCTGCCGATAGAACTTTCCCAATAGCGCCATTCAAATCTCCTTGCAAGGATGCTCTTACACCTTGTAAGTATTGAGCTTCTGCTACATACTTTTGCCCTCCAACAAACAAAAGTCCAAGACCAAAGATAAGCACAATCAAAAAGACAAAGGAAGAACCAAGGGCAAGAAATGGATATTTAGTTACAGTGAAAATTGAAACCTTTTTTGCTGAAACAAAGGCAAGAGATCCAAATAGGGTCCAGAACAGAAACCACAGCATAAAAGAAGAAGGGTACAAAAACGTAGAGATAATAAGGGAAACTAAAGAAGCAAAAACCCCAAGACCTAGCATCCACGTAAAGTTTTCTCCATCAAATCGCAGCAACGCTTTAACTCCCATAACTTTTATCGCTCCAAACAATGCTAGGAGCAAGAGTAAGCCAACAGCTCCCTTTGTAACCAACCAGTTAAGAATCTCTGAAGCACCTGAAGAAAATCTCGTGCCAAAAAACACAGTTTGATTCAATTCTGCTGGTCGGTATTGAGCATACTGCAAAACAAAAGTTCCTGGCCCACTTCCAAAAAGCGCTCGCTCCTCTAGCGTGGACTTCGCAATATTCCAGGTTGCTCCTTGGCTCAGCGAAACCTCAATTGGAATAGTTCTTGGGGCACCAGGCAAAGCGACCTGAAAGACCATAAAAAACACAGCCACAATGATTAAGGCCATGGGGAAAGAAACCCAACCAAACTCTCCTTTCTTTTTCATGTTCCACATGCCAAAAGCTAAAAGCACCAGCAAGCCAGCTGTTAGAACAATCCAAGCTGTTTGAAAATTCAGCAATACAAGCGCCGCAAGTAGCACAGCTGCTACAATCCAAAGAGTCCAACGCAAGAGCATTTTTGAAACAAGAGCCAAGACCAAGGCCAAAGGCAAGAGTACTGCTGAGAAAATTGCAACTCCTTTCATGTTTCCAAGAGTATTAAAGGTCGCAATCTTTACAAAATCAAACGGAAGAAGATATAGCTCGTAGGCTTGTAATATAGTATACAGGACCGCAATACCCGAAGAAATCAACAAAGCCAGCAATAAACGAAAGAGGTGTTTTGAGTCTTCAGCGACTTGAAATATCAGAAAAGAAAAGAGGGCAAAAACTACAATTGTCAAAAAATTGTCACTCAAGTTTAAAGGCCAACCCCAGAAAGAGCCCGCAACCAACTTTGAAAACAAAGTGGAAAGACCAACTCCGAGCACAAGCAAGCCAACTGGGATATACAAAAACGACATTCGAAGACGAATCTTGCCTTGGTTTACTACTGTAGCTAACCAAGCAACTAAACTAATAAATACTAGCAAAACCAACAAAGCTTGTTTTTGGTATAAAAGAACGTTTTGCGTAAGAGGCAAGAACCATAAAGGCAACAAGAATACTGTTGCGTACAGAGCACCTTTTGATACTTTCTCTATTAATGAGCTAGACTGCATCATATATTGTTACGTAAAGAAATTAGTTAATAATTTATTAATTATTCATTCTACCCTATCTTGCAATTCCTGCAAGCGCTCTTTTAAAGCTGGGTTATCAGGATTGAGTTTTAAGACCTTTTCAAACTCTCCTATTGCCTCCTTGATCCTCCCCTGACTTTCAAGGGCAGCTCCCAGAGCAAAGAGTGCATTAGAGTAGCTAGGGGCAATCTCCAAGACTTTTTTAAATTGTATGATTGCTTCATCTACTTGACCTGTATTATACAGGAGACGACCTAGTTGGAACATATCCTCCACATTCAAAGGATAACGCAAGTTTATATCTTTAAACCGAGCTAATGCTTTTATAGTATCGCCCTCTTTCTCTTCAAGCAACGCAAGCTGCAATTGAGGCTTACTGTAGTCACGCTTTAACTCTATTGCGCGCTCAAAAGATTCTCGTGCCTTTTTAAACTCTTCTTTTATTAGGTACAACTCACCTAATTCAGTATACAACACCGCACTTGTAGGTTCCAGAGCAATAGCAGTTGCATATGAATCAATACCCTGATCAAGAGCACCTTCAACAAATTGAATATCCCTATATAAAGCTCCCAAAGCTTCCCATGCAGTAACTTTGTTGGGGCTCAATTCTATTGCACCTGTAATCTCCTGATTCAAAGAATGATCTCCTCTTGCATATGCAATAGCTCTTTGTATATCTTTTAAAATTTGTTCTTGATCTTGAAGACTCTCTGGTTTTTTTAATTCTTCTGAAGCTCTTTTTAAATAGAGTGTTGAAAGAAGAACCTTATACTCCACTTGCCATGGATTGAGAGTCGAGGCATGTAAAGCCTTATCAATTCTTACTTTAAAATTAGGGCTCAGGGCATTTTGGGAAGCACGATAATACGCATCAGCAACAAAAAATCTTGCTCCAAAGAAGAAAGCACTTAAAACTCCAAAGAAAACAATCAAGAGCATGAGTTTTGATAGAAGATCAAATTCAAAAAACTTCCTTAAAGTGAAGCGAAATTCTTTCTTGGGAAGCTCCCAAGAAATCACCGCCAAGGCAAGAAACAGCCAGAACATAACTTGCAATACCACAATCTGATGGTATAGAAGTTGAGCGAGCAGCAGTACAAGCACCCCAAACACAAAGAGAAAATTCTTTTTGCCTTTTAAGAAAAATAGAGAGGCAAATAAAAACCAAACGATGATGCCAAGATAGGAAAGAAGTCCAAGAATACCCGTGGTAGCTAATAATTCCACAAGATGACTGCCAGCTTTGTCAAAACGAGTCTGCCATTGAGAAGTGGTATTGAAATTAGCTTCTTTGTATAAAGAAAAATCAATGGCAAATGTTCCGATACCCGACCCAAAAAGAAAATTCTTTCCACTCTCTTTTAGCGATTGCGAAGCAATATTGAAAGATGCCTCGTAGGAAAGCCTGGGTTCTTTTGAGACTTGCCTTACAAAGCCTTCTGGAAAGGTTGCAGAAAAAAAGGAAATAACACTCAAGAGCAAAAGAATTGCAGGAAGCCACA
>CAJXJI010000010.1 GCA_913054235.1 uncultured bacterium | reverse complement strand
CCTGGCTTATTTCGCATTTTCGCAATATTCCACCATATGATACCCAGAAAAACAAGATTAACCAATGGGATTATAAGTAAAAGAACCCACCAGCCTGATTTTTTTGCAATACGAGTTACAAGATACAAGTTTACAAGTGGTATCCATGCTAACCATACATCTTTTGTTTTTGTCTTCTTTGCGATAGTTTGCAAGCTATATGCATTATAGGCATACAACACAAGAGGTAGTAATAATCCCATATAAATATATTAAAAAATTATTCGTAAGTCTTCCCTGTTGGTTGAGGAACATACTCTGGTCCTTTGTTACGATATCGCTGAGCAAAATCAAGGATTCGCTTTGTATCAACCGTGCCATCTTCATTAAGATCAAATGTATCCAGCCGCACCCATGCGGCTAATGCAATGTCAGTTTCATTGGCCGCGCGTGGACTCATAATAATCCCAAACTGTCCTTTTAGGACATTTTTTATCGCATCAATAGCTTCCTTGCCAATATCTGGCTTATACGTAATCCATATTCTTCCATGTTCCAAGCTATGTATTGCACCCTCATCAGGCTTTTGCGTGTCATATATGCCCTCTCGCAAAGGAGTTGCCCAGTGATCCCCTGATGTTGGAGGATTAGACTGATAGGTAACACGCGTCCCTTCTTGTACGTGACTTGATCCTTCGCTTCGCATAACAGAAGAGTAATCATCCTCCAGGGATTCCGGGGTCAAAACTTGAATGCCAAACCATCCTGCTACTACAGTAGCACCAAGTATCATCACCCAAATTACAATCTTTTTGACTTTTCCCATTCTCCGATCACGCACCTTTCCTTCTCGTCTTTCTTGATGCTTAATATCCTTTCTCTCTTTTTTTGAAAGTGTTTCTTCCATTATAGTGCGGCATCAATAATTGCTTTTAATTGTTCATAAGGTACTGCTCCTATTACCGCAGTTCCATTCACAAAAGAACCAGGAGTTCCTGTGACTCCTCCCTGCACACCTTGATCAAGATCATTTTGCACCTTGTCTTGGTACTTTCTTTCCAAAACACAGGTTTGATACTGCTCTATATTTACTCCAATCTGTTGTGCAACTTCTGCATAAAAGGCACTTCCCAGGCGATCCTGATTTTCAAACATGGCATCTACAAATTCCCAGAATCCCTCATCTCCAGCTTGCTCCCATACACATTCTGAGGCCTCAGCTGAAGGCTGTGCTTGGGGATGAATACCGGTTAATGGAAAATGCTTGTATATCCATCGAATATCCTCTCCATACTCCTCCATTGCTTGCTTTGCTGTAGGATGGAATCTACCGCAAAAAGGACATTCAAAATCAGAAAATTCAATTAAAGTTATTTTAGCCTTCACATTCCCCCTTATATGATCATTTTCACCAATAGTGAACTCTACTTTATCTCCATTCACCACTGCGCCCAAAGAAGGATTAGAATCATTCCTTTGCGCCAAACCCTGCCCTCCACCTAAAGTCAAAATAGCTCCACTAATAATTAAAGATCCAAGTAAGATTGCTCCTGGGATATAGAATGCTTTATACTTTTCCATAGTGCTTTCTTTATTACTCCTTATTATTTTTATCTTCTGTAACCTTGCCGTGAAACTCACAAAAATCCCCATGGGTTTGATAATGCTCGTAAGCAGAGGTTGCGGCCACTGCTCCCAGAGCCGAGGCCGTAATGTCTTGCTTAAATCTGCCAAAGTGATTCGTAGCATCTCCCGCAGCAAACACTCCTGGTACATTTGTTCGCATAAGGTTGTCTACCTCCATGTATCCCTTTTCATCTAATGTAATACCGAGCTGCTTAGCAAAGGTCTTGTCTGGATCAAAACCAACTTCTACAAACATAGCATCTACCTTAAGATCTTTAGACCCTTGATATTCTTTTTTAAGGACAAGCTTTTCTAAAAACTTTTTCCCCACAATCTCCTCTACTTCAGTTTCCAGCAATACTTCAACTTTGTCCCCAAGCTTGTTCATTCTTTCCAAGTTCGTAGGTTCAGCTTGTACTTTATCACCTCGCACAATAAAATAGATTTTTTTTGCATACTCAGAAAGAAAATTTACTCCCTTTACCGAAGAGTCTCCTCCACCAACCATGGCAACAATTTTGCCATTGTATACCGGACCATCACAGGTAACACAATAATGCACTCCTTTTCCAGTTAATTCTTTTTCATTTAAAAGACCGAGATGTCTTCGTTCTGACCCAATGGCAAGGATAATAGTATCGCCCTGAAATTCTTTCACGCCGACTTTAACAACAAAACAATTTCCATCTGAAGTAATCTTTTCTGCCTTCCCCTTTTCAAATATCGCGCCGTACTCCTTTGCCTGATTTTTCATTGCCTGCATTAACTCCAAGCCATCAATGGATAAAATACCAGGATAGTTTTCAATGGTCCCTGCTGTTGCAGTTTCCCCCCCAAACTCTCCCTCAATAACCAAAGTCTCCATTTTATAGCGTCTTGCGTAGAGTGCAGCAGAAAGTCCTGCTGCTCCCGAACCAATAATGATGAGGTCGTGTTTCATATACCTTTTATATTATAATTACTATCACCGTTCTTTGCAAGATAGTACGCAGAATTGATTAATCCAATGTGTGTATACGCTTGAGGAAAGCTTCCCAGAAACTCTGTGGTTTTTGGATTTATCTCTTCTGCATACAAGCCCACATGATTTGCAAGTTTCATTAAACTAGTAAGATAGAGCTTTACTCTTTTTATCTCACCAGCAAAAATTAAAGCATCAACCAGCCAAAAAGAAGCGGGCAAGAAAGCTCCCTTGCTGACTCTTCAAAGAGTTTCATGCCTTTTATGAAATCCTGCGGCGTAGGTACTATTTTTATTTTGCCAATGTTCTTTCCATCTTTAGATATAGCCAGACGCATATTTGTTCCCCCAATGTCAAAAAGTAAATACATACTATTGAATCAAATTATTCCAATCTTCAGCAAATCTTTCAATACCTTTATCTGTAAGCTCATGGCGGATATTAAACTCCTGCCAAGGTTCCTTGAGATTTAGCTCTTTATATGGAATGTCTGTAAGTTCTCCCTTTTCATACATATATTCTTTTGTAGGAATAAGAGATCCTACTTCTTGCCATTCTATTAAGATTTTCATTGGCGCTGTAATAATATCAGAACCCAAGTTTATCGCTGCCATAAAATGATTTAAGTTTCTCACGCTTGCAGTAAGTACCTCAACATGCCCATCTCCTTTTGTATACATTTTTAGGATATTCTCAATAAGCTGCATACCATTTTCTCCTCTATCATCCAATCTTCCAACAAAAGGCGAAATAAAGACATCTCCCTTTTTTGCTCCCATAGTTGCGCTATACACTGCTGCTGCCTGCTCTTGAGTAAAACACAAGGTCATGTTCACTCGCATTCCTTCTTTAATTGATCTTTCTGTCGCCTTTAATCCTTCTTTGTTTGTTGGATATTTAATATGTGCATTTTTAATCCAGGAAAATATTTCTTTTCCTTGTTCATACATTTCATTTGCTCCAGTATCTTTATCAGCATATACTTCCACGGAAACTGAGCCTTCAGGAATCAAAGACGAAATTTGCTGCACCGTTTCTTTATAAAAATCAAAGAGCTCTTTTTTGCTAAATTTCTCTCCCTTTAAAAGACGCTCCTTTGCGCCAGGACTTACTGCAATAAGGCTAGGATTTGTGGTTTGACCATCCAAAAACCCAAGCAAAAAGAGTATAGATTCTGTATCCTTGGGATCTCCACTATCTAAAAATATCTTAGTTTTAAGAGTTTCTGGTTTCATTCGTAAATATCAGTAAATATATGTACTTCTTTCATTTCATGAATAATGCGAGCTGGTGTTTCGCGCAGCATTCCTTTCATGCTCAGCATTACAGATAGAGCCTTTTTCTTTTCTTTGCCTACCATGTACAGCACAGAATGATCTACCATACGCAAAAAGGACAGTGTTATTGTAGCTCGCAGTGGATACTCACTCTTATTCTGTGCATCATACCCCACAACCAAGCTTTTTCTCTCAAATAATTCTTCAAATATACTTTGCTCTTTTGCATACGGCATAATCCCTACAGTATGACCATCAGACCCCACACCCTGAGTAATAACAATTCTTCCTCCGGGATGCTCTTTTCTCCACGATAAAAGCGTGTCCTCAAATCTCTTAGCAAAAATCTCCACATATTCTCCAGGTTGCACTCTCGTATCAATAAAATAGGATCCTTTATCTTGAGCCTTTGTGAAAAATGAAGTTTCAATCATTTGAGCAAAATTATTTATAGTAAGGTCTTGTGAAAATCGCTCATCGGTCATGCCAACTGTGAAATTTGGAGGGAAAACAGTAATGTTATCTAACAATTTAAAAGAAGAGCCCCCGGATGACAAGAACAAAATTGGAACATGCGCATGTGCATCCAATATTTCATTTAAACGCAAAGATGCCTTTTCTATGGCTTCAGCGCTATTCTTTATTCGGATAACTTCTATCATCATATTTTATGCCCACCAAATACCGCTCGCAATGTAGAAAGAATTCTGCCAGTGAAACTGGGGTTCTTTTTTGATTGTATTCTAAAATTGAATGCACTCTTGATAACAGGGACTGGAATTTTTAATTCCTTTGCGGTTTTCACGGTCCACTCTCCTTCTCCAGTATGCGCTACATCAAAAGAAGCTTTTTTTAAATCTTCACCATATTCTTCAAATCCTTCTTTTAACCAGTTTACCAATCTTGAGGTGATAATACTGTTTTGACTATATACCTGAGCTACATCTTGCAGGTGAAAGTTAAAAGAAGATTTCTTCAATATTGAAAATCCCTCAGCTAAAGCCTGCATCATGCCATATTCAATGCCATTGTGTATCATTTTGGCAAAATGCCCTGCTCCAGATTTTCCCATATATCCAGGAATGGTATCTGAAAGAGCACGAAATAGTGGTTGTATCTTTTCAAACACTCTTTTTTCACCACCCACCATAATCGCAAATTTACCTTGCTTGATAGATACAGGTCCTCCTGAAATTCCTATGTCCAAATAGTAAATCCCCTTCTTTTTTAACCGAGCAGCTCTTCTGTAAGAATCCTTAAAAAAGGAATTTCCCCCATCAATCACAATATCTCCCTTCTTGAGCACGTGGATTAATCCTTGTTTTCCAAACAAAGCTTGATCCACTGGCTTTCCTGCCGGAACCATTAAAAACACTATTTTTTGTGGAAAAAGGCTTTCTGCAAGTTCTTTTGGGCTGGTAGCCTCTACTGCTCCCTTTCTTTTTGCATTCAAAGAGGCCTGAGGATTAATATCATATGCCACAACGCACCATTTCTTTTTTAAAAGACGATATACCATTGCCATTCCCATTTTCCCTAAACCTACAAATCCAATTTCCTTTTTCATATTCTTTCTATGCTTTATTCTTGCTTTCTATTATTGAAGCTCCCTTGGGATATATTATCAAGGGTGTCTTTTCTTTTTCCCAACTTCGCAAAATGGAATCGACAAATTCCCAACTTGCCATAATTTCCTTTGTGCTCACAAATAGAGTCTGATCTCCTTGAATAATATTATATAAAAGTCTCTCATATGCATCAGCAAATTTCTCACCTAAAAATGCCTCTTTATAGTCAAATGTAAAATTGCGCTCTTCAATCTGCATTGTGGAACCTGGATGTTTTACCCAGAATTTTAGTATGATTTGTTCGGTAGGCTGAATTTCATAGCGCAAAACATTTTTTTGATGATTTAAAGGATCCGGACATAAACAAGACGAACGATGGCGAAACACCACCTCCACACTCCCATCTTCTTCTGCCATTGCTTTCCCATTTTCCAAAATAACTTTTATCCCCTTCCAACGGGGATTTTTTAAAGTAGTTTCAATACGAAAGTAGGTTTCAGTCGCTGAATCCTTTGCAACATTAGACTCTTGTGTGTAACCTTCATACTGTCCACGAAGAGTTTTTGAAGCTAACTCTTTTGCCTCAGGAATAACAAGAGAACCAAGAACCTCAGCTCGAGCTTTACGTACTGCATCTCCCTCAAACGTGACAGGGTTTTCCATGAGGAAAAGGGCAAGAAGCTGCAACATGTGACTCTGCCCTACATCGCGCAAAGCTCCAATGCCATCATAGAAAGCACCTCTTCCCTCAATATCTTCTGGGTAGCGCAAGCGAATGGTAATACTTTCAATCCAATCTTTGTTCCACGCAGGCTCTAAAAAGGAATTTGAAAAACGAAAAGCTAAAATATTCTGTACAGTTTCCTTGCCAAGGTAATGATCTACGCGATAAATCTGTTCTTCGTAGAATAGCTTTCCTAGTAATCTATCAAGCTCTTGAGCAGTCTTTAAATCTTTTCCAAAGGGTTTTTCTACGATAACACGAGTCCATCCCTCCTCGGAACTGCAAGGCTCTGTGAGCTTTGTTGCATGAAGATTTTCAAAAATAGTTTTGTAGTGCTGGGGAGGAACAGCAAGATAAAAAAGCTTATTTGCACATACCTGCCAAGCTTTGTCTTTATATCCTAAAAACTTAGCTAATTTTTCATACCCTTCCTTTTTTTCAAAAGTTCCTTGCTCATATACAAAAAACTTTGAAAAAGACTCAATCTCCTCTTTCGTTGCTTGTACTTTTGCCTGAGTCATTTTACGAACCATCTTTTGAAACTCTTCTTTGTCTAAGTTATCTTTGGCAAAACCAACCACCAAAAAGAGATTTGGAAGACTCCCTGCTTTATACAAATGGAACAAGGCAGGGATGAGTTTTTGGCGCATTAAATCCCCCGTTGCTCCCAAGATGATAAAAATAGTAGGCAGTGTATTTTGAGAATCAGTTTTTTGTTTTGTTTCCCCCATACAAAATATCTTTTTTTGTTGAGCAATTACAAATAATCTAGCAATGCATCGTAGTTAATAAATTCAAGTGCCTGATACGTCACAGCAATCCATAGAGCAAAGTTGTCAGTTACCATAAAGATTCCCATTAAAATCAAGAACAACCCACTAATAATAGATACCCAATTTAAGTATTTGCTTGCTTTTGCTAAATTCTTTAAAGCCCATCCAATACCAAGAGCTACGAGCAAGAAAGGAATAGCAAGTCCCGCTGAAAATACAATAAGAAGAAGCGTACCAGTCCCCACGGTAGCGGAGGAGGCAGCAAAGGTCAAAATGACGGCCAAAATGGGTCCCACACAAGGCGTCCATCCAAAAGCAAAGGTTACCCCCAATAGAAAAGAACTTAAAGGATTTCCTGGTTTTAATTTTTTTCCAATAGATAATTGATGGTCTTGGAAAAAAAATCTAAACAAAGGAAAACGAGAAAGAGGAATCTTTCCACCAAATAAAATATTTAAAGCAGGAAGCAGCAAAAATAGTCCAAAGAAAATAACGAGTATTCCTCCAATCTTTGTAATCAAAAATCGATACTGCAAAAAAGCTCCGCCTCCAAGTCCAAACAAACTCCCTAGAATAATAAAGACAAGGCTAAATCCCAAAACATAGAACACACCGTTCATAAATACCTTTGCTCGCGCTTTCAATGCCTTTTTTGGGTCTCGTAAATCAGCGGCTGAGGCTCCTGAGATAAAGCTCAGGTAGGCTGGGACTAAGGGCAACGTACACGGAGCCAAAAAGGTCAGGATACCTGCAATGAAAGCTGGAAAAATAAATGCTATTGCTTCCATACAATGCGTTAATTAAAAAGGGAAGTAATATCAGACTCCTGGATATCTCCTGGAATAACCCGAATTACTTGTCCTTCCTTGCTAATTAGTATATGTGTGTTCGTATATTGAATCTAAAACGCAGGCGAAGCTATGCGTTGCGGATCCAAAGCAATAGGGAATGTGATGGATCGGGAATCAACAAATCGTTGCGCTGTTCCACTTGACTCTTGTAAATTAATTCCAGTAACTTCTACTTTATCTTTATACTCCTGATACCAAGCATTAAGCCTTGGCATATCGCGCTTGCAATTGGGACACCATTTTTCACAACGTTCTGCAATCTCGCGCTCTTTATACCTATATCCACACGCACCACAAACGTATTCACCCTGTGCATTAACATCTACCATCATTACAAGATATTCTTTACTTTTAGTTTCATCTCGTCTAAATTCATGATACCTCGCTTGTGATCTTGGATCACTCCTTCTGCGTCAACAAAAATGGTCTCTGGCATGGTAAACCCACCAATAGACTCGTAAAAGGAATCTTTACGATCGAGCAAAAATATCAAATCTTCGCTAACGCCAAGAGCATCGGTATATGACTTTGCAGTGTTAAGGGATTCTGCGCGGTCAATGGCAATAACTACCACTTCAGGAAACTCCTTTTGAAGCAAGACAAGATCAGAAAGCTCTTTTATACAAAAAGGGCACCATGTAGCCCAGACATTTACCACTAAAGGTTTTCTCGCAAAATCAGCCAATGCAACAGTATCGCCTTTATAATCAACAAATGTAAGATCTTGAAATTGGCTTTTGGTTTTTGTTGACGTAGTTCCTTGATCCTTTCCTCCTTGCCCTAAGAGCAAGATTCCCCCGCCAGCAATAGCGAGTACAACAATTCCGCTAATAATAAACTTTGACATAAAATGTATTAGGAGATTCTTAGCGAGGCCAGGAATTCCTGGCCTCGCTACTAAAACATCAATTACTTATCCGCATCCACACTCACACTTTCCGTCCTCTCCTTTATGCTCATGTCCACAGCCCGCACAAGTGCTAGGCATATCTTCGTTTTTGAACATACTGTTTTGCTGTAATTAACTTATATCCTCTATACCCTTTCTATTGCTCATTATACAACTCTGTATCAGGATGGACAGCAGTCCAAGAAAACCAGAACCCACTAATAGGATTTATTCGCTCTTCCTTTCCTTCAGCATCTTTTTTATATATTCGCACCACATCAAGTTCTGGATCGTAGCGTAGGATAAAATCCATTCCCTCAAAGGAATCTTCAATTGTTCCCTGTGCCTTCACAGTCTCTGTAGAATATGCTTTTGGCATTCCGTTAACCACAATCCCAAACACGAATGCCTCAGGAGCCAATCTATCGTCATTCGTGTCAGCCAAAGAAAGAACAAATGGTATGGCATCAAAATACCCACCATACGGACTGTCTCCATATGGCTTGAATGAACCTGTATTACGAGACAGCACTTCTCCTTGAGGAAATTTCTTTTTCCAGTTGCCATAGCGTATCTGATCTGAAGAAAGAATGGTAAGTTTTGTTCCTGTCATTTCACCTACAATGCCTTCAGCTAAGACCTGGGACCACAAGCTGTCAGTTTTTCTGTCGTATAGCACAAGATTAGACTTCCATAATTTTCCTGAAACTCCAAACTCTACACGTTCTCCCTTAACTACAGGATCTAGTACAAAACCTGTAAGACACAGGGGGCAATAGGTTACTAAAACCCTTTCCCCTTCTATGGTATCGTTCACAATCTCGTGCCACACCATAATTTGATAGGGATAGAAGCGATGCGTATCTCCCCTTGAAAAAGCGATGCCTGGCTCCTCATCTGTCAGCCATTCATCTGCTTCATTTGAAGAAATAAACTTTGGATTATCAATAGGAGAAATACCATCTTGTGGTGGCCCTCCACTTAAAATCTCTTCTAAAGGAATACTATGTCTTACTCCGTCTGTCACAAAAATCTCTTTTTCTTTCATGATTTCTCCATTCTCATCCTCCACTAAAATAACTTCCTTAGTGCTCTCTTGACCCACTGGAAAGTCCAAAGAAGAGAGTTGCTGACGCAACAGAACCACTCCTAAAATTGCACCGGCACCCAACACTAAAAAAATGATGACGCATTGCCTCATATTCCTATTTTATTTCCAAGAGTTCTGAAAGTTTTGCTTCGTCAAAACCAACAACGATATTCCCCTTAATATCAATAACGGGAACACCCATTTGTCCTGACTTCTCTACCATATCATTGCGTGCCTGCTCATCCTCAGCCACATTCTTCTCTACATACTCTATATTATGCTCTTTGAAGAAATCCTTTGCGGCGCTGCAGTACACACAAGTTGGAGTGCTATAAATAGTTACATCTGCCATATATTTGTTACGTTTAAATTTCTTAATGTATCGACTTTCCTTTTTTATTGAATTATCTTTAAAACATTTCTTACTAATGGATCCTTCTCTCGCAATGTATAACAGATCATCTGCCCCATACGCTCGCGTTCAATTAATCCTACCATTTCCAATATCTTTAATTGATAAGAAGCAGCAGGTACAGAAACCATAAACACATTCGCTATATCTGTTACACACAAATTCTTTTTTTCTTTGGAAAGAAGTCTAAATATATTTAATCTTGTAGGATCTCCCAGCGCCTCAAACACAAAAGCTAAACGATCCTTCATTTCAGAAAACGATTTTTGTACTTTTTGCAGTTCTTTTGCTTCAAGCATATTATTTTTCGCTCTTATTATTTTCCCTCCCCCATCTTAAAGCTTGCGCCATCCATGCTAACTCATCAAGGAAGCTTGAAATTCTCTCTTTATATGCTTCATCGTTCAGGTTGCCCTGCTCGTCAAACAACTCCTGTACCCGTGGTACATTCAAACTAGCAGAACTTGTCACAAGTCCCAGTTCTCGCATAACAGGAAGTAAGTTCTCTATGACTCTTGTCCCACCCCAGGGACTCATAGATACTCCTACCAGGCCTACTGCCTTATGTTTGTATTCTGGCAATAAAAGATCCAGTGCAGATTTTAAAGGACCAGGATACCCATGATTATATTCTGGTGTCACAATCACCAGGCCATCTGCTTTCACAATAGCGTCTCTCCATTCTGGAAACTGATCTTTTATGCTTTGCCCGTAATTGTCTTGTGGGAATTTGAAGTCTTTAACATCAAATAGCATTGTTTCAATGCCTTTTCGCTCTTCCATTTCCTCAAGCAAGAGCTTGGCAACATTCTCTGTCTTCCTATCTTTTTTGTTTGTTGCCAAAATAATTGGAATAAAGAGTTTCTCGTTCATATACTATAATTAAACGTTTTTATAACTATTTAAACCTTATCACAGATCCAACAACCTCATCAATCCCCCCACTCTTCCCACTAAAAACCATGAGGGCTTCCTACGGTCTTCTCTATTGCAGCGTTGCTATTTCCCGCGAGAGCTTTGCATAGTAACCCTTAATGTCCATCTCGGGAAAATCGCCAGAAAGAAGCTTCCCTGCTTTTTGAAATTCTTCCTGATGAAACTTCTGCTCGGCATCTGTATCAGAAAAATTTTTGCTCCCTCCGTATGCTCCACAGTCCTCGTGCTGAACCAAAGCAATGGTTTTAGGATGATGCAAACGATAGGAAATCTGAAACTGCTCCAGCAAAAACTTTCTATGTTCCTCGTCATTAAGCAATCCCTTGCAGCTTCCAGCTATAGAAATGACGTCGTACCCTTCAGGAAAACGCTTGTCAAAATAGTTATCTACTTCTTCGTTAAAACGAAAATCAATGCAATGCAGCACTACCGCTTCACAATTATGCGCTACTGAATTTTGATCTAACATTAAATTAAAAATTAGCTAATATTACCACCTCGGTTTCCTTTACCTCGAGCACACCTCCTGAAATGGGGAGTTTTTTTACCATCCCATCTTCTGTTGTAATAACAAGATCACCTTCTTTTAATTGAGAGATAAGTGGAGTATGTTCAGCTAAAATTTGAAGCTCTCCGTCTTGCGAAGGAACAGTTACAGATTCTACCTGCCCTACAAAAATCTCTCTATCTACTGCAAATACTAAGAGTGGAAATGTCATATTCTACCTACATCCGATTTAGTTTAGCTTAAACCTCATCAATACTACCTTTTAGGTAGAAATCATTTTCATCTTTTCCATCGTGCTTCCCTTCAATAATTTCTTTAAATCCGCGAATAGTTTCCTTGCGCGTAACATATTTTCCATCTCTTCCTGTAAATTGGGAAGCAACTGAGAAGGGTTGGGAAAGAAATCTTTGAACTCTCCTTGCTCGCGCAACGATAAGCTTATCTTCATCTGAAAGTTCTTCCATTCCAAGAATTGCAATGATATCTTGCAGTTCTTTGTAACGCTGCAAGATCTTTTGTACCCCCCGCGCTACATCATAGTGCTCTTGACCCACAATACGAGGATCCAATGCAATAGAACGAGAATCTAAGGGATCCACCGCAGGGTAAATACCCAATGATGCTAATTCACGGGACAGCACCACAGTAGAATCTAAGTGCGAGAACGTTGTTGCTGGAGCAGGGTCTGTAATATCATCTGCTGGAACATAAATAGCCTGCACCGAAGTAATGGAGCCATTCTTTGTTGAGGCAATTCTTTCTTGTAAATTCCCCATGTCTGTTGCAAGCGTTGGCTGATATCCAACAGCACTTGGCATTCTTCCAAGTAAAACTGAAACCTCAGACCCTGCTTGCACAAAGCGAAAGATATTATCTATGAACAGCAACACATCCTTTCCTTTGCTGTCTCGAAAATCCTCTGCCATGGTAAGTCCTGTTAACGCGACTCTGAATCTGGCACCTGGAACCTCATTCATTTGTCCAAATACCAAGGCAGTGTTTTTTAACACTCCAGATTCTTTCATTTCATTGTACAAATCATTTCCCTCTCGTGTTCGCTCTCCCACACCAGCAAACACTGAATATCCTCCATGTTCTTTTGCGGTGTTGTGAATTAATTCTTGCAAGAGCACAGTTTTTCCCACACCAGCTCCTCCAAATAATCCCACCTTTCCACCCTTTAAGAACGGTGCGAGCAAATCTACAACCTTAATCCCCGTCTCAAATATTTCAGGCTCTGTTTTTTGATCTTCAAGCTTTGGAGGCTTTTGATGAATAGATAATTTCTTTCCCACAACAGCTTCTCCTCCATCAATAGGTTCACCAAGTACGTTGAACATTCTCCCAAGGACCTCTTCTCCCACAGGAACTAAGATAGGCTCTCCCGTATTTATAACCTCCATCTTTCGAGCCAACCCATCAGTAGAGTTCATGGCAATGGTCCGAACCCTATTTCCTCCCAAGTGCGAAGCTACCTCAAGCGTAAGATCTCCTCCTTCTCTTTTAACAACTAGAGCAGTTTGCAAAGCAGGAAGGTTTTCCTCAAATTCGCAATCAACCACAGGACCTGTAATCTGTACAATTGTTCCTTTACTATTCATATTATTGTGCGTTAAGCGCTTCTTTTGCTGTTGATATTTCTGTTAACTCCTGAGTAATGGTAGCCTGCCTCTCCTTGTTAAGCTTCAATCCAAGTTCTTCTTGAACAGAAGTTGCATTCTCCGTTGCATTTTTCATCGCAATCATTCGCGAGGAATGCTCAGAAGCATTGGATTCCAAGATAAAGTGAAGCATCTCAACCTGCAAAAGACCTCGCACCAAAGTTTCCATGATAGCCATTGGGTTTGGCTCCAAAATCTGAAGCGAGGCATTGCTTTCCATGCCTTCCTTTTCTTTCCATTCAGAATACTTTCCAGTTTTTGGAACAATATTTTCTACCATCTCTTTTAACTCTTGTAAGTCCAAAGGCAAAATCTTATGAACACCTGGCTTTTGCACTAATGAAGAAATAAATGCAGTGGAGGCAATCATTACTTTTCTGTACATCCCTTTTTCATATGCATCTATAATCCAATCTGAAACAGGAGCAACGTCATGCAGGGTAACAATATCTGAGAATGCAAAAAACTCTGCTACTGGTGTTACTCCTCTTCGCAAAAAGAAATCTCTCCCTTTTTTCCCTACCGCTACAATATCTATTTCTTCCTCTTTTGCATCTATCCACTGCCCAGCCAAGCGCAAGACCTGACCATTAAAACTCCCTGCGAGTCCTTTATCTGAAGTTACCACAATTAAACAAACTTTTCCTTGGGTGCGCTCTTTTAAAAATATACTTTGCTCTTTATCCTCGCTTGCAATTACTGAAATTGCAGAAAGTAGCGAGAGAGTTTTCTTTGCAAAGGGACGCGCTCGCAGCGCAACCTCTTGCGCTTTTCTCATCTTGGTAGCAGATACCATTTGCATTGCTCGTGTTATCTGCTTGATGTTTCCTACCGTACGTATTTTACTCTTAAGTTGTCTACTTGAAGCCATGGAGTAATTTCTTTAATTTCTCTTGGGTTTCCTCTGACATATCTTTAGTTTCCTCAATATCTTTTAGTACATCTTTCCCCTCATTTCTCATATATTCCAAAAGTCTCTTTTCAAATGCACCTACCTCCTCGAGCGCAACTTCATCAAGAAATCCCTCATTTGCCGCAAACAAAATACATACTTGCTGCGCCATGGGCAATACCTCAAACTGACCTTGCTTTAAAATTTCAACTAAGCGAGCACCTCTATCAATTCTCTTTCTTGTTGCTTCATCCAAGTCTTGGGCAAACTGTACAAACGCAGCAAGCTCCTGATACTGAGCAAGATCAAGTTTTAATTGTGAAGCTACCTTTTTCATTGCTTTGGTTTGCGCAGCACTTCCCACACGCGACACTGACAATCCAATGTTTACCGCGGGACGCTGTCCTTTTCCAAATAAATCAGTTTCAAGATAAATCTGCCCATCAGTAATAGAGATAACATTTGTAGGGATATAGGAAGAAACATCTCCAAGTTGTGTTTCCACAATAGGAAGAGCAGTGAGCGAACCACCACCTTTTTCCTTTGAGAGTCGTGCTGCTCGCTCAAGTAAACGAGAGTGCAGATAGAACACATCTCCTGGATATGCTTCTCTTCCAGGAGGGCGGCGCATTAAAAGCGCAATCTGACGCCATGCCCATGCATGCTTTGACAGGTCATCATAGATTATGAGAACATCCTTGCCTTTGTCTCGAAAATATTCTGCCATGCTGCAGCCAGCGTAAGGCGCAATATACCACAAAGATGCAGGGTCTGAAGCTGTGGCTGTAACTACAATGGTGTATGCCATAGCTCCCCTGCTCTCAAGCTCTCCTACCATTTGCGCTACCTTGGAAGCTTTTTGTCCAATAGCAACGTAGATACAAATAGGACGCGTTTCCTCTGGTTCATTGAGTTGATTTAAAATAGTGTCTTGAACAAGTGCAGTTTTTCCAATCTGCCTATCTCCGATTATAAGTTCACGCTGGCCACGCCCAATAGGAATTGCAGCGTCAACCACCTTAATACCAGTAGCAAGTGACGTACTCACAGCTTGTCTATCAAGTACGCCAGGGGCAGGGCGCTCAATAGGAAACTTTTCTGTTGCATCAATACTCCCCTTTCCATCAATGGGTTCACCTAAAGCATTTACTACCCTTCCAAGTAGCGCTTCCCCCACGGGAACTGAGAGAATATTCTTTGTTCTTTTTACTAAATCTCCCTCTTGAATATCTTTATCTTCACCAAGCACTACCGCGCCTATGGTGTACTCTTCTAAGTTTAATACCAGAGCTGGAACTACCTTATCATCGGTCTTTGCGGGCCACCTGGTGATCTCTACCATTTCTGAAAACACCACGTTAGGCAGTCCTTCAATCTGAACCACTCCATCTCCAACTGAGACGACTTTTCCAATTTCCTCCTTTGCAGGAGCAAGATCACTCCCTTCAAGTTCTTTTTTTATAATGTCGAAAATATGATCCTTTGCCATTGATATATATCTACGCTTTCATAAGTAAGCGAAGCTTATGTAATTTTCCTTTAATACTATTATCTATCAAATACTCGTTTGAGAGAAATACGGCAGCGCCTCCTATGAGATCCTCATGTACCTCATCTTTTATCACGTATCCCTCTTTTTTCAATGTCTTTTTCACTAAGTCTAAAAATGATGCAGAAGATTTTTGTGCAGATATCACCTTTGCAATCTTCCCATCTCTTTTTCCCCATAGTTTTGAAAACTCACCAAGTATTGCGCTCAGTAATCTGAGATCTCCTCTCTTTTTTAAAAGATTTTTAAATCGCATAATCCTTTTCTTTTGCTCGTTTGCGGAAGCATCTTTTAAAGATTCAACCAGAGCTCTTGCGTATAGACTAGTTTTCTTTGCCATGTCCCTTAAGTTCGTTGATTAAATCTTCTCCCATACGCTTTTCATCTTCGCTACTCAAAGAGCGCATGAGTATTTTTTCTGTGAGCATAAATGCTCGCTCTTGTACTTCAGCTTTAGCTTCACGCAGTGCATCTTGCTTTTTTCGCTCAGATTCAATTTCTGCCTTTGCTAAAATCCCTTCAGCTCCCTCTCGCGCCGCCCTAACAATCTCTTTTTCCTGCTCCACTCCCATTGCCTTGGCTTTTGCAATCATGTTCCCTGCAAGCTCTTTTGCTTTTTCCATGGCGCGATGGCGCATTTCTGAAATTCTCTCTATTTCAATTTTAGCTTTTTCTGTTAACTCCACTCCCTCTTCAATACCTTTTTTTCGCTCTTCTAAAAACAAAAGAAGTTTTTTGAAAACAAAGCGATTTAAAAGCCATATTACCAAAAGAAAATTCACCGCCTGGGCAAAAAGGAGTTTAAGGTCAAGACCTAAGTTGGAGAAAAGCTCTATCATTACACAAATTTAATAATCAGAGCTACGACCAAAGCGTAAATAGCAATGGCTTCTGCAAATGCGATTGCAAGAATCATTGCTGTTTGTATCTTTTGTGCTGCTTCAGGATTTCTCCCAATTGCTTCCATCGCCTTTCCTGCCAAAATTCCAATGGCTAACCCAGGGCCCAAAGCCCCAAGACCAATAGCAATGGCGGCGGCGATTGATTTTACTGCCTCTAATTCCATGTTGTTTTATTATCCTTACTTAATTATATTATCTGACCTTTTTTTAATGCTCAACTTGTGCGGTAGCCATCTTTAAGAAAATCAACGTTAGCATAGCAAAAACTAAGGCTTGAATAAAGCCCACAAA
>CAJXJI010000009.1 GCA_913054235.1 uncultured bacterium | reverse complement strand
ATGGCGTATTCACTTTGCGTATTCCAAAAATTGAGCGGCAGAAAATAAAGAAGGTGAAGGTACGAGGGTGAAAGTAAACTGCTTTACTTTCACGGGCGATTTAGGCGAAGCTCCTACGGAGCCGTAAAATCGCCCCGATAGTTCAAAAGCGGGGTCAGACCCCGCTTTTGCTTTATTTGGATGTTCCTAAATCGGATTTAGTTTCTATTGATTTGTACCGGAGGAGAGACTCGAACTCTCACAGGTTGCCCCACTGGCTCCTAAGGCCAGCGCGTCTGCCAATTCCGCCACTCCGGCTCCATTAAAGGTGCGCTTTGAATATAGCGGAAAATTGAAAGAAAAACAATACAGCGAGGAAAATTTCCTCGCTGTATTGTACTCTTTAAAAAAAATCTTTTCACCCAACACCCAAAACGTTCCTTAAAATATCATCCACAAAGGCTGCAAGTAACGCAATGCTTACGCCTATCACAGCCCAAATCATCCTTTTTTTCGCTTCAGAGACTTTTGTAGGATCTCCTCCAGATATGACAAACTGCATTCCTCCCCACACAAGAAAGAGAAGAGCAACTCCCATGAAAATGGCAAAAAGCAAATTGCCAATATTTCCCATAATCTTTAGTATCTCTCCTATGCCTTGAGGTCCTTCGCCCAAGGGAATATAGCAATATTTATCGGTTTTATGGCAAACAGCCCCCGTCCCTCCACATTCATCACTACTAAAGCAATTTTCCCCTATACCCAAATCTGCTTGAGGCGATAAACTTCCCTCAATGCCTGGATTAGTAACAGCTTGTGCTCCTTGAACATTAAAAAATCCCAACCCAAAAAACACAATCAGTAAAACTGCTATTATTTGCCTTTTCTTCATTAAGTTTATGTAATACCAAGAAGTGCCTGCAGAATATTGTCAAAGAATGCAGCGAGCAGTGCAAAACCGATTCCTACTGCAGCCCAAATCATTTTTTGCCTTGCTTCGGAAACCTTGGCAGGATCTCCTCCACCTGTCACAAATTGCAATGCTCCAAGCACAACAAAAATCAATGCGATTCCCATAAGTAGCGCAAAAATCCAGTTTCCAATAACCCCGATTTGGTTAAGCACCGCAACTCCTGTCATAGGGCCTGTTGTGGGAAATTTGTCTATAATGGGTAATTTATCTAAGTCAGTACCTACCTGAGCAAAAGCAACTGGTACTATCGCTACAGAAAGCACCATAATTACTAAACAAATACTAAAAAGTTTTTTCATTATTTTATGCTATTTTTGTTAACTCCAATCTTAATATTCTAAATTATCGACCTTGTTTACTTATACCATCAAATAAATCATTATCAAAACCCTATAATAGCTCCTAGCACCGCAACCAATCCACGAGACAATATAATAATTACAAGTCCTACGATAGTCCAAAGAAGAATACTCTTTGCAGTAGAGATACGTCCAGGATCTCCTGCTGCTGTAACAAACATAATACCCGCTACCACCACCATAACAGGAGTTAATACTAAAGCAAAGTTAAACAATAGGGTTACTATATTTTTAATAATATCCACAATATTGGTGCTACGTAAAGGATTACAAATACAGGTAATTCCGTCTGGTGCATCTTGAGGATTATCAGTACCCAGAGTACTACAAAACCCAGAGCATTGTCCTGGGGTAGCTACAGTAGCTCCGTCACCAGAAGAAGGAGAGGTTGGGGCAGAAAGAGCTGCCTCTGCATTTACAAAAGAAATTCCTGCTCCGAGCAAAAACACTGCGCTAAGAATAGTTGTAAAGAGAATCAGTTTGAATTGCTTCATTGTATTCTCCAAGTATATCACATTAAAAACACGCTGCAGAGACAACCTTATCCCCTTCGTCCAGTCTCATAATTCGAACTCCCTGTGTGGATCTGCTAATCTTTGCAATATCAGCTACCGTGGTACGAATAACCTGTCCCTTTCTTGAGATAACTATAAGGTCTTCTTCTTGTCCTGTTAGAACTTTTGCGTACACTAAGCTCCCGGTCTTTGCTGTAATATTGGCAGTTTTAATTCCAGAACCTCCTCTGCTTTGCATTCGGTATTCTTTCAACAAAGTTCTTTTCCCATATCCACTCTCAGTTAAAATTAAAAGGTAGTCGCCTTCTTTCTTTGGGTCTTGGATTTTGCTTTTTCCATTCTCTGAAATAACATCCATACCAACCATTTCATCTCCCTTTTTTAAGCGAATGGCCCGAGTTCCAGCAGCAGATCTTCCCATGGCCCTGGCATCTTCTTCTTTAAATCGAATGGACTGACCCTTTTTGGTAGTAACAATAATTTGGTCATTTCCCGTACTCTTTCTTACAATCCTTAACTCATCTCCTTTTTTCAAGGAGATAGCAATAAGGCCAGAGCGACGAGCATTCTTAAAGTCCTCCAAGGGAGTCTTTTTCACGAGCCCATCTTTGGTAGCCATAACCATATACTTTATGCCCTGCTCAATATCCTTTTTCCCTAAAGCAAAAAGATTAAGTACTTTATCATTTGCACTTAACTCAACAAAGTTTAAGAGGCCTCGCCCTTTTGCAACGCGGGTTCCTTCTGGAATCTCATACACAGGCAATTGAAATACTTTTCCAGAATCCGTAAACACCATTAAAGAGTCGTGGGTATTGCAATATAAAAAGTGTTCTACAATATCATCTGACACAGTCTTCATACCAACAATACCTTTCCCTCCTCTTTTTTGAAGCTTGTACGTGGCAGGATTAATACGCTTAATATAACCTCCTTGAGTTAGAGTAATAATGGTTTCTTCTTTTGCAACTAAGTCTTCTTCTGCAATCTCACCTAACCCTGCAACCTGCACCTTTGTTCTTCTTTCATCCCCAAAAGTTTCTCTTGCGTCTGCAAATTCCTTTTTAATAACTTCGTCAATCTTTTTTGGGGAAGCTAAAATGCTGGTAAGCTCTTTAATCCTTATCCTGATTTCCTTTAGCTCATCCTCAATTTTCTTACTCTCCAGCTTTGCTAGCTGGGCAAGTCTCA
The DNA here is from genome assembly GCA_913054235.1 of uncultured bacterium. Taxonomy (GTDB): domain Bacteria; phylum Patescibacteriota; class Minisyncoccia; order Minisyncoccales; family UBA10102; genus 01-FULL-49-22b. The sequence continues at coordinate 14,787 of CAJXJI010000009.1, read as the reverse complement.
TGTCTAAAATGGCGTTGGCCTGAAGTTCTGAAAGCTTAAATGCCTTTTGTAATTTCGTCTTTGCATCATCGCGGTCTTCTGCTGCCCGAATGAGTTTTATAACTTTATCAATATTTGCCAAGCACTTATACAAGCCTTCCAAAATGTGTTCTCGGTCCTTTGCTTTTCTTAGTTCATACTGCAAGCGGCGCATTGTCACCTGACGTCTATGTTCTATGAAGTACTGAAGAATCTCAACTAACGAAAGGACCTTTGGCTGAATACCATCAACCAAAGCTAAAAGGTTTAAATGAAAAGTCTTTTGAAAATCAGAAAACTTGTATAGACGGTTTAAAATCTTTTGTGGATGGCCATCCCGCTGCAGATCAAAGACGATTCTCATTCCATCTTTGTCAGATTCATCTCGAATATCACGAATTCCCTCAATCTTTTTTTCCTGTACCAACTTTGCAAATTGCTCCACCAAAGATGATTTGTTTACCTGAAAAGGAATTTCACTAATGATAATTTGAGGTTTCTTTTCATCCTCTACAATTTCTGCTTTTCCTCGCATTACAACAGGTCCTTTGCCTTGTGAATACGCAGCGATAATTTCCCGTTTATTAAAAATAGTACCTCCTGTTGGAAAATCCGGTCCTTTAACATAGGCACACAAATCTTCACTCGTAGCTTTTGGATTTTCAATTAAGTGGGTTAAAGCATCAATCAATTCCCGTAAGTTATGGGGAGGAATATTGGTTGCCATACCAACAGCAATTCCCAAAGTTCCATTTAAAAGTAACTGAGGCACAGGAGAAGGAAGCACAACAGGCTCTCTTCTTGTACCATCGTAATTATCAATAAAGTCCACCGTATCTTTTCCAATATCGCGTAGCATCTCCTCTCCAATCTTTGACATTCTGGCTTCTGAGTAACGCATGGCGGCCGCTCTATCCCCATCTATAGATCCAAAGTTTCCCTGACCATCAATCAAAGGATATCGTAATTCAAAATCCTGAGCCATGCGAACCAAAGAATCATATACCGCAGTGTCTCCGTGTGGATGGTACCTCCCCAATGTGCTTCCCACTACCGTAGCTGATTTTCGATACTTTGCGGCGTGTGTTAATCCATCCTCATGCATAGCAAACAAAATCCTGCGATGTACAGGCTTTAATCCGTCCCTTACGTCCGGTAGGGCACGGGCAACAATAACAGACATTGCATAGTCCAAATATGACTCACGCATTTCCTCCACAATTTCTCGCGGCTCAACTGTGCCTATTGGTGCTTTTTCCTCACTGTTATCTTGCGCTTTGGCCATATTCTTGTAATTCTTGTAAAATCTCTTCTGAAATATCTATTTCTTCAAATGTTGGAAATGTGAATTCATCTTGCGTTTCCTGTAAGCTTTCTTTGAGCTCTTTTGGAATTTCAGGAAGAGAAGTGGTCTTTACAGTTTCTATAACATTTCCTCCCCACCAAAAAAAGAGCACGCCTCCTAAAACTACAATTATTCCCCATAGAATAATCTTACGCTGGACAACTGAAAGCTTTTGAATGTTCATTGGGGTCGCATGACCACAATCTCTGCTTCTTTTGTTTCTCCTGCTACATCCTTTGCTTTCAAGCTTAGCTTTCCTTGGGGTTCAAGTCCTTTTTTACCCATAACTTGCAAGAACTCTTCTACTTTTGCAAGATTGGGTTTTAATTTTGGCAAGGCATAATGCATAGGAATTATGATTTTAGGTTCAATCTGTGAAATGATTTTCCCTGCCTCCTTACCATCAATAGTGTACGTACCCCCAACAGGAATCATTAATACATGCACATTCCCAATCTTATCTACTTCTTCTGGGGTTAATTCCTTTTGCCCAAAATCTCCCATGTGACAGAGAGTTATGCCCTCTGTGATTATGGTATATATCGTATTTAAACCTCTTTCCTTTCCCTGTACATCGTCATGAAAGGTTGTGATTCCTTGCACAAATACTGATTTTACCTCATACTCTCCTGGAGAATCAATAATAAAAGGATCTCCCTTTACAATCTTTACATTATTATGGTCAGAGTGGCCATGCGTAACCAATACGATATCTGCCTCCTGAGGAGGCAGTTTTAATCCAATAGAATCTTCAAAAGGGTCAATTAAAATCTTTACCTGCTCTTGCTTTCCTCGCGTAATGACTATTGAAAAACAAGCCTGGCCTTTCCATACAATCTGCATATATACCAAGTATAGCACAAAAAGTCCTTAGAACCAAGCTTTGACATTTTACGCTCGCTGGGGTACACTAAGGGACATGCAAACAATAGAGGAGAAACCCTTGGAAAAAATGGATATTCTTCGCCCATTTCGCATAGGAGACATTGTAGAAGGACAGGTTGTTGGTATTGGAAGGTCTTCTGTTTACTTAAACCTAGGCCCTCAGGGTACTGGTGTTATCTTTGGACGTGAATTTAAAGAAGAAAAAGATCAACTTAAAGGAGTTGAGGTAGGAGACAACATTGCTGCAAAAATCGTGGAGCTTGAAAATGACGAGGGATATATTGAACTGTCGCTTCGCGAAGCAGGGAGAGAAATTACCTGGGAAAAACTCCGAGAACAAAAAGCAACAGAAGGACTCGTAAAGGTAAAAGTTGTAGGGGCAAACAAGGGAGGCCTCTTAGCTGACGTCTTTGGTGTACAAGCTTTTTTGCCTGTATCTCAACTTTCCCAAGAACACTATCCTAAAGTAGAAGACGGAGACGCTGGAAAAATTCTCCAGGCCTTGCAAGCATTCATAGGAGAAGAACTAGAGGTTGAAATCTTTGACCTGGATCCCAAGGAAAAGAAAATTATTCTTTCAGAACGCAGCAAAGAACGAAGAAAACTTAAGGAAATCCTTTCCCAGTATAAGGCGGGAGATGTAATAGAGGGTGAAATTACTGGAGTAGTTGATTTTGGAGCTTTCATTAAGTTTGGAGGAAAAGAAGAAGAGATTGAAGGATTAATTCATATTTCAGAGATTGACTGGCAAATTATTGATGACCCTTCACTGTTCTTAAAGATTGGAGATAAACTCAAGGCTCAAATAATTGATATCTCAAACAACAGGGCATCTCTTTCCTTAAAAGTACTAAAGGAAGATCCTTGGAAGGAAACAGCAAAGAAATATCAAAAGGGAGATATTGTTACAGGCATCGTAACAAAGCTTAATCCCTTTGGTACGTTCGTTGAAATTGAACCAAGAATTCAAGGACTATGCCACATCTCAGAATTTGGAACAAGAAAAGCAATGGAAGATGCTTTAAAAGTGGGAGATACCAACAAATTTGAAATTTTAGAGATTAATCCTGAGGAACACCGCATGTCGCTCAAACTCGCGACAACAAAAGACGCCGCAACCCCAGAATCAAAAGAGACGAAACAAGAGCCAGAAGAAAAGCTGCCAGAGTAGTCCCATTAAAAATATTGAGAGAATCTTGAAAAGACCCCTTAAGGTCTTTTTTGGTTGCAAAAGAAGAGAGACTTGAAGCTAATTCCTTAAGCCCCTCACTATTTTGACTCCAGGGAAAGTATCTCCTCGCTAAAGCAGATTTCTCAATTTACCTGAGATAAGAGGGTACTCACCAAAAGGGGAGAGTTGACAAATTCAAGATAAAGTGGTACAAATAAAGCAGTTAGGAGTTTATCAAAACTCCGTAAAATTTTAAATACACCGAAAGAGGGGGGGGGAGAAATGGCATCTCAAACAGCGGATTCTGGTGCGCTAAATACCCTATTAGGAATTCTAACAAGCGCAATCTCAAACACAGCTCTGGAGATCACGACCTTAGTTGGTCATCGCTTCCCAGACGACGACGTCTGGCTTTGCTTTTGGATCGCAAAAAAGTTTTTACCACAAGCAAAGAACGCAAAAATGGTCGTTGTTGAATCTGGCACCTCTCTTCTTGAATCAGAGGGTGATCCTTCTGTGCTTCATTTCGATACAGGTGGAGGCAAATACGACCAGCACACTCAAGGAAAAGAGAGGACTTGCAGTGCGCTAATCCTGGCAGAAAATCTACTCGTAGAGAAGGATCCAGGGCTCATAGCCCTCCTTGAGATGGTGACGAAGGTAGACAATGTGGAGCCTTTGCTTGCCACCGAAATCCATTCTGCCATCCTAGGATACCCCAGGATTTTCCACGAGAATGGTGATATTAACTGGGAAAAAGTCCAGGAAAGAGTCTTTGAGCTTTTTGAAATGATCTATGCCCAAGAAACATTAAGGGCTGAAAACAGAGAAAAGCTGGGAGAGCACGTATCTTGGGCCAACCTTAACAATGGCCTGAGAGTAGCGACCATACTTTGGCATCCAGAACTAAGAGACGCTGCCTATGAAGCAGGGGCAGATGTTGTCTTATTTACTGTTCCAAAAAAGCGACCAAAATACCTCGTTGGCGTACAAATGAACAGAAAACTCAAGAGTCTTCTCAGTCTCCGGGGAGTCGCAATGGAGATGAGGGCAGCAGAAGCTGATATGCGAGGCATTCAAGTAAATCGAGACGACCTCGATTACGTTGGGCAAAAAGGACCAATAGCCAATTGGTTTCTCCATGACAGTCTGGCGCTTGTTCTCTGCGGGAGCAGAACCCACAAACCCGCCGAAGGAGAGTACACCCTCATCGATCCACACCGCTTGGCGAATCTAGTGTCTCATGCACTGTCCAAAATCTCCAGAGAGAACGTCACAAAATGGCACAACTCTGAATAAAGGGAGGAAAATAATTCTCAAAAGAGAAAAGACCCCATTGCTGGCTTGCAATGGGGTCTTATTCATTACCTTGAAATTATCGTAATTTTTGCTACAATACCTTCACGATGAAAAATCTTGGGAAAAACTTTTTCTTTGTTATTGTAATCTTTTTGGTGATTTCACTTCTCTTTGCTGCGTTTGCAAAGCCCTTTGAGAAAGAAGAAGTTATCTCTTTAACACAACTCGTCTTGGATATTGAGGCAGGCAGTATTCAAAGTGTGAGCGTTACCGCAGGCGAATTGAGCATTATCTATAAAGAAGGGGAGGTTGAGAAAATCTCAAACAAAGAGCAAGACGCTGCTTTAAGTGAAACTTTACTTAACCTTGGTCTCTCAAAGGAAGCCCTCGCAGGAGTAGAAATTGAGACCAAAAAAGAAACTGGCATCTTAACGTGGCTTGGTCCTCTATCTTTTATTCTTTTGCCTTTACTGTTATTTGGCTTCTTTTTCTTTTTCATTTTACGGCAAGCAAAATCAGGACTTGGTCAGGCATTTGATTTTACCAAGGCAAAAGCCAGGCTATTTGGAGCTGATGGAACCAGCAAAGAGCGCATAACGTTCAAAGATGTTGCGGGACTCAAGGAAGCAAAAGAAGAGCTTAATGAGATTGTGGACTTTTTGAAAAACCCTAAAAAATACCTTCGCATGGGAGCCAAAATTCCCCGAGGTGTTCTCTTGGTTGGACCTCCAGGCACAGGAAAAACTTTGCTCGCAAGAGCCGTTGCAAACGAAGCTGGTGTTCCTTTCTTTTCTGCCTCGGGTTCTGAGTTCATTGAAATGTTTGTAGGGGTTGGTTCTTCTCGAGTACGAGACCTTTTCTCTACTGCAAAAAAAGCAGGGCGCAGCATTATCTTTATTGATGAATTAGATGCCATTGGAAGACAGCGAGGAGCTGGATTTGGAGGTGGGCACGATGAGCGAGAGCAAACCTTAAACCAAATTTTAGTGGAAATGGACGGCTTTGAGCGGGATGCCACCACTATTATAATCGCAGCAACAAACAGGCCAGATGTACTAGACCATGCCCTCTTACGTCCTGGAAGATTCGATAGAAGAATCATGCTTGATTTGCCAGACATCAATGACAGGGAAGCTATCTTAAAAATTCATGGCAGAGGAAAGCCTTTGGCCGAAAACACTAAGTTACGAGAGGTTGCAGAACGTACTCCAGGATTTGCAGGAGCTGATTTAGAAAACCTCATGAATGAAGCTGCTATTCTTACTGCCCGCAAAAACAAACTGCACATTGGACAAGAAGAACTCTTAGAATCCATTGATAAGGTGCTTTTGGGCCCTGAGCGAAAGAGTCATATTTTATCAAAGAAAGAAAAAGAAGTTACCGCATACCATGAAGCAGGTCATGCCTTGGTAGCTTCCTTGACTCCTCATGGAGATCCAGTACGAAAAGTTTCCATTATTGCCCGAGGAAGAGCGGGAGGATATACATTAAAACTTCCAAGCGAAGAGAAGCATCTTAAAACCAAGGCAGAGTTTCTCTCAGACCTTGCTACATTGCTTGGCGGATATGCAGCGGAACAACTCAAATTCAAAGACGTTACTACCGGCCCTTCAAATGACTTGGAAAAGGCAACAGAAATTGCGCGCTCTTTAGTAAAGCAATTTGGCATGTCAGAAAAACTTGGGCCTGTTGTGTTTGAGGATCACAATGAACCAATGTTTATGGGGAAAATGGGATTTGAAACTCAAAACTATTCAGAAAAAATAGCAGAAGAGATAGATAAAGAAGTATCAAAGTTTCTGGAAAATGCTAGAAAACAAGCAGAGAAAATCTTGAGAAAAAACAAAAAAACCCTTGAAAAGATAGCAAAAATTTTAATAGAAAAGGAAACAATAGAACAAGAAGAATTTGAGAAGATTATAGGTAAAAAACAAAATAAGGGCACGTAGCTCAGCTGGTTAGAGCTCCGAGCTTATACCTCGGCGGTCCCTGGTTCGAGTCCAGGCGTGCCCACCGCAAGGGCGGTTAGCTCATTTGGTTAGAGCGTCACATTGACATTGTGAAGGTGACAGGTTCGATCCCTGTACCGCCCACTATGAACTTGAATATTCTCTTTGAAGATGCTACAGTCCAGATTATAGAGAAGCCTGCTGGCGTTGATATTGAGGAGGTGCAACACCTTCTTAAAGAAGAATTTTCTCCAGCCCATCGCTTAGATAAAGACACTTCAGGACTTCTCATAATAGCAAAAACAAAAGATGCCCTTGAGTACCTACAAAAGCAATTTAAAGAAAGGAATGTACAAAAAACCTATCTTTGCTTAGTAGAAGGTAACTTTACGGAAGATAAAGGAGAGATTGAAACACTTCTTGGAAGATCTCCAAACGATAGAAGAAAACAAAAAGTATTTCTGCCAGGAGAACCTGGAGCAGAAGGAAAACGAGAGGCTAGTACCCAGTACCAAGTGCTTAAACAATATCAAGGATGTGCCTTTCTTAAGGTAAAACCAAAGACAGGGCGAAAGCATCAAATAAGGGTACATCTTTCTTCTTTAAACCATCCCATTGCAGGAGATAAGCTCTACGCGTTTAAAGATCAAAGAGTTCCGGAAGGATTAAAAAGACAATTCCTTCACGCGCATTCCCTAACTCTGACCTTGCCTGATGGAGTAGAGAAAACCTTTACTTCTCCATTGCCAAAAGAATTACAGTCCATATTGGATAATTTAAAAACACTATGACTACAAAATTAGAAACGGTAGCGAATATGACTGTAAGGAAAAACATCCCTGATGTAAAACCTGGTGATGTTGTTCGGGTACATCAAAAAATCAAAGAAGGAGAGAAGGAAAGGACTCAGATATTTGAAGGAGTAGTGCTGGCAAAAAAACATGGGACTGGTATTAATGCTACTATTACTGTACGAAAAGTAACGCTGGGTGTTGGAGTTGAGAGAATTTTCCCCTTGCACTCGCCTTTAGTTGGGAAGATTGAAATTATTAAAAGATCTAAAGTAAGAAGAGCAAAACTTTACTACCTAAGAGAGGCCAAAGGAAGAAAGGCACGACTTAAGGCAAAGGCTTTTGACCTGGAAGTGCCAGAAGAAAAGCCTGAACAAGAAGTAGAAATGCAAGAGGAGTCAAAAGAACCTCAAGAAGAAGTGGCAGTAAAAGACGAAACAGCCAAAGAAGAATCTGCTAAGGAAACGGCTCCCAAGGAAGAGAAGTAAGCGCAGGTGTCGAAATTGGTAGACGAGCCAGCTTGAGGGGCTGGTGGCCGCAAGGTCGTGGAGGTTCAAGTCCTCTCCTGCGCACAGCTTGGGCGGTTAGCTCAGTTGATTAGAGCGTCTGTTTTACACACAGAAGGCCATAGGTTTGAATCCTATACCGCCCACAATTAATGATGCCGTATGCCGCGGTAGCTCAGTGGTAGAGCAGTGGCTTGAAGAGCCTCGTGTCGAGTGTTCAATTCACTCCCGCGGCACAAAAGAGAAGAGAGGCGCGGGTGTAGCACAATGGTAGTGCATCTGGTTGCCAATCAGAGTACGTGGGTCCGATTCCCATCACCCGCTCCAAAAACAAAACCGCCTCTTTGTAGGCGGTTTTGTGTTTCTCTACTATCCTTTTAGCTTAGCAAGAGCTTCCTTAGGGAAAATTTGTTTTTTATACACCAGCGCAAGAGCAAGTTCATACGCCCCAACAAATATTCCAACAAAGAAAAGGTCTCCTAGAAGAGTATACTTTAAGAAAGGAAGACCCATGGTATAGGAAAGCATGAGACCCTCTAGGGTTGGAGCATACAAAGGAGAAAAGGCCCATACGCCAAAGTTGGTAGTAAGATAAAACAAGAAAGATCCTGCTAGAGTTGCAAGAGTAATGGTACCAAAATTCTTTTTATCTTTAATCAATAAGCCAAATACTCCATAGAAAAGGAAGCTACCGTACACCAAGAGCATGAGCTTTGTATCATAAAACCCAATAGCAAGATCAGCTAAAAACATTACGGCCAATGGCAGGAGCAAAGCCCATCTGTTTTTTTGTGCAAGATATATACCAACAAACAAAGCTAAAGCTCCTATTGGAGTAAAGTTTGGGGGATGGGGAATTAAGCGTCCTGCCAAAGCAATGGCAAGCGCTACTAATAGAAATGCAATGATAATATGCTTTTTCATTTCCTATACATACCTTGGTTTCTTTTCTTTCATCTTGCTTTCTGAAATCTCAAGCCTTGCTAAAGCGTACAAATACCCTGAAAGTCGATTTAAGTAAGCTACGATCTCTTCTGGAAGTTTTTGCTTCTTTGTAAGCATTACTACGGATCTTTCCGCGCGGCGTGCTACTGTCCTGGCATAATCTAAGTATGATGCTTCTTTGTTTTCTCCTGTAATAATAAATCCTCTTTTAGGTTGTATCTTTTTTTCAATTGCATCAATCTCTTGCTCCATCTTAAAAATCTTCTCTTGCGTCAACTGAGGGCTTTCAAACTTCTTAAACATTACCCAGGCTATTCTTGCCTGGATAATAAAAAGGTTTTCTTGGACCAAAAAAAGTTTTTGCATTAACCCTTTTTTTGCAGTACTTCGAATAACTCCCAGCAAAGAATTTAATTCATCTAAATCACCCAATGCTTCCATAATGGGAGAATCCTTGGGATATTTCTTCTTTCCAATATGAGATTGCCCTTTATCTCCTTTGCCGGTATAAAATAGTCCCATATCTTAACAAATAGGTTAAGATTGCCTAGCTACATCTTGAAAACCCGCACGACTTACAGGAAATACATCCTTCTTGCATTAAGAGCTGAGTTCCACAATCCGGACATCCTGGCATAAATCCAAAATCCGCAACTTCCGTATTTGCTCCTGTAGTATCCGCAAAAGGCAATACTTCTTGCTTTTCTGGGCGAGAGATAACTTCCTCAACTTGTCCTGTAATTGTTACGTGTTGCTCTAAAATCTTCCCCAGAGCATCTGGCAACGACAATACTGTTCCTTTATCCGTAAATACCGGCATAGGACCGCGAATACCTTTTAAATCTCCTGCTACTTCTCCTGCTGCCACGCCAGAACGCAAAGCAAGGGAGATAAGGCGACAGATAGCCTCTGACTGCTCCTGGAAGAACCCTCCAGACTTACCAATGGTAGCAAACACTTCAAAGGGAACTCCTTTTTCATCATTATTCACCGTAACATACAGCTTTCCATATCCCGTCTTTATCCGATAAGTACTCCCATTCATAATTTCAGGTCGAGGTCGTTTTTTACCCATCTCTACAGTTAAGCTTAGTGGAGCTATTTCTTTACCAGGAGTCTCTGTTGGAGCTATGATATTATCTCCAGAGCCAACATTGAGAATCTGAATCACGCGACTTCCGTCGCGATACACCGTACATGCCTTACATCCCATTTTCCAAGCCTGCATAAATGTATCTGCAATCTCTTCCTTTGTTGCCTCATTAGGAAAATTCACAGTCTTTGAAATAGAGTTATCTACATTTCGCTGAAAAGCAGCCTGCATTTTCATATGATCCAAGCCAGGAATATCCATTGCAACAACAAACGTATCGCGCAACACTTTTGGCAAATCTTTCAAATGTTGAATACTTCCTTTATCAATAACTTCTTTTAAAATCTTCTCCTGTACCTTGGGAGAAAACTTATACCCATCCAAAGCTTTTTTGAAATGCAAATTAAAGTACTGGTACTGCTGACCATCTTTATCTTGTTTAATGTATGCAAGGGCAAAGTTTGGTTCAATACCAGATGAGGTATCAAACATCATAGAGATAGAGCCTGTAGGAGCTACCGTCGTTAAGGCAGCATTCCTCATCTTCTTTCCAATACCCCATTCCTGGGCTTTTGCATGCAAAGATTTCTTTTTTGCAAAGACAGACTTTTGGTAGTTTAAAAACTCACCTTTTTCTTTGGCAAGCTCTTGGGACATGAGATATGCTTCTTTGTTAATAAAGCCCATAACCTTTTCTGCCGCAGCAATACCTTGTTCTGACTGATACTGCACTCCCATCTGATAGAGCATATCTGCAAATCCCATAATGCCCAAACCAATTCTGCGATTCTTTTTTGCAAGATCAGTTACGGCTTCCACAGGGAAATCAAACTTATCAATAACATTATCCATCAAACGAACAGCAGTCCTTGTTGCAAACTTCAGCCGCTTATAGTCCACCTTTTTTTGCTTCACGAACGCAGCAAGGTTTAAAGAGCCCAAATTGCAATTGTCATAGGCATGAAGAAATTGTTCTCCACATGGGTTAGACGCCTGAATAGGGCCCATATCAGGAAGGGGATTCGTGCGATTAATAGTATCGATAAAGGCAATACCAGGCTCTCCGTTAAGCCATGCGTGATCCACTAGCATGTCAAAGAGTTCCTTCACGCTAATATCTATATCTTCAACACTTGAGACCGCTCCATTTGCATGACGAGATATTTTATGAGGCTTTAGTTTCTTTCCTTTAAAAGTACACATCCATTGCTTGTCTGGGTTTTTTTCCAGTTGCTCCATGAACTCATCGGTCATGGTTATTGAGATATTGAAGTTTCGAATGTCGCCCTCAGTTTCTTTACAAGAAATGAAATCTAAAACATCCGGGTGATCGACACGCATCATCGCCATATTTGCCCCATGTCTTCCTTGCTGTTTAATGGTGGCAAAAGCAGCATCATACACACGCAAAAAAGAAACTGGGCCAGAAGCTTTTCCTCGAGATTTTTTCGTAGAGGAGTCTGCTGGACGCATTTCAGATAAATCAAAACCAAGTCCAGAGCCAGCTTGTTGTAAAAGAGCAGCATCTTTTAGCGTCTGAAAAATGCTCTCCATGGAGTCATGGATAGGAAGAACAATACAATTTGCAATCAAAGGAGTATCAGATCCAGCATTCGTAAGAGTACGCCCTGCTGGGGTGTATTCCTTTGAGGACATAATAGACAAAAAGTCTTGGGCTACTTTATCAATAAACTTTTCCTTTTTTCCGTGCTTCTCTTCTTGCTTAGCTAAATCATTTGCCGCTCGCAAAAACATATCAGCTGGAGTTTCTTGCGTTCCATCTTCTCGCTCTGCAAGATAACGTTTCTTCATCATCTTTAAAGCATTTTCTGAAAAACGAGCGTTGATCGTGTTTTTTTCTTTCTTCGTAAGATTTAGCATGTAAAAAAAGGAGGATAAATAAATTAGTTTATTTAAGTGTCAACGACCAAGTTTCTCTAATTTCTCAATTTCTCTTTCAAAAGCCTTTGTGTTCTTAAAGTTATGATGCACAGAGACAAATCTCAAATAGGCAACTTTGTCTAATATTCTTAAGTGGGAAAGAACGATTTTTCCTATTGTATCTGAACTTACCGTCTCCTTTTCTAAGTTGAAGAGATCGTTTTCAATTGAAGACACGGTCTTTTGAAACTGATCTTCAGCTACTGGGCGTTTTTCTAAAGCCTTTCGCAGTCCAAGCTCCAATTTATGGCGTAAATACGGTTGTTTTTCGCCAGTACGCTTTACCACTTGAAGGCCAAAAAGCTCAATTCGCTCATATGTAGTAAAACGCCGACTACATTGCAAGCAAACCCGGCGGCGCTTCACAGCCCTTCCGTGGTCAGCAGATCTTGAATTACTCACTTGAGTAGAATTTTGACAGATGGGGCACTTCATTCCCTAATTAGTCAACATATTGTATAGAGTGTCAAGGGTACTATACTAATTGAAATCATAGCCTGTACTTCACATTGTAAAAGCCTGGAGCTTTAATGTCAAACTGAAGACTGTGGACAAATACAAGCAATGGATACCAGGCATTGATTTTAACCTCTCCTTACAGTGATTTTATCTTTTTTCCAGGGCTTGACTTTTTCTCACTTTTAGTATATACTAATGTATACCCTGTGAAGGGGTTTTTATATGAAACAAACAATTACAAGAACAATTTTTGCCTCTTTTGCGGCATTTACAATGGCTATTATCCCTGTTTATGGGGAGAAAATAGATAATAAAGTAACTCTTATAGCAGAGCCTCCAGCGCTAATAGGAGAATTGTCTTTTTCTCAATTTAATGCCCTTCTTCCTATTCCTTCACCCACTCCAGAAAGAGTGGTATCTCGCATTAACGTGGTGGTGACTGCCTATTCTTCTACACCAGAGCAAACCGATGATACTCCTTTTATCACAGCATCGGGAACTATGGTGCGAAAAGGAATTGTTGCAGCAAACTTTCTACCCATAGGAACTAGAATAAAGCTTCCCGATATTTACGGAAACACAATATTTGTGGTAGAAGATCGCATGCACCCAAGAAAACACTACATGGTAGATATTTGGTTTGCCAGCTATACAGAAGCAAAAGAATTTGGAGCAAAGACCACCTACGTTGAGGTCTTGGAAGGCTAGGACATTGTAGGACAAAACAAAAAAGCAGCTCGGACATAGAGTTGCTTTTTTGTTGGTGCCGGGGGAGAGACTCGAACTCTCACGCCCTTGCGAGCAGGGATTTTAAGTCCCCTGTGTATACCATTCCACCACCCCGGCAAACTTAAATTAGTAAGTTTGGAGGCACAGGCGAGAATCGAACTCGCGCATAGAAGTTTTGCAAACTCCTGGCTTACCACTTGCCTACTGTGCCAACTATTTCCCTTCCTTTATTTTATCTAAAATCTCTTCAATTGTTTGTGCTTTCCCAGTCTCCTCCAAGAGCCATTCAATGCGAGGAACAGGCCGCATATTAAGGCGCTTATTTAGCTCTTGCTGCATTTCATAGACTTCTCGCCCCAACAGCTTTAATACCTTTATGCTCTCTTCTTCTGGCATCACACTAATATATATTTTTGCCTGTTGCAAATTAGGAGCTGTGTCTACGCTCGTTAACGTAACAATAGTATTTTCTGGAGACTCAAAATCGCGAAGCAGAATTGTTCCTAGTTCTTGGCGCAAAAGCTCATTAACCTTCAAAATACGCTCTGTTACCTCACTCTTTTTCTTTTTTTCAAACATATACTTATGTAAGAAATTACAAAGTTCCTTGTTGTGTTTCTTGGATAAAGAATTTTAGAACATCTCCTTCTTCAACGCGCTCTGAACCCTCATATACCAATCCACATTCCTCGCCAGCTTTCACAACGTTAACATCCTTTTTATTCTTTTGAAGGTTCACCATCTTCCCTGTTCCTATAAAATCTTCTCCTCGGAATACTTCAAGCTTACTACCTTTTTTAATCTCACCTGAGAAAACCTTTCCTCCCAAAATCTGCCTTTGCTTATCAGTTAAGAAGACTGCCAATATCTTTAAAGCACCTAATTCCGTCTTTATTGATTCTGGCTCAATGTTCTTTTCCATGAGCGTGCGGACTCGCTGAATTAATTCGTAGATAACGTCAAAGGTCTCAATCTTTACCTTTTCTCGCTCTGCTAAAGCAGTTGCAGAGGATTGCGCCTTTATTCGAAACCCAATAATCCTTGCCTTAGTTCCAACTGCCATTTTTATGTCTGTCTCAGTAATTTCTCCTACCCCAGCATCTACAAAACGTAATGCAACTTTTTCTTGAGGAATTGCGAGAAGAGCCTTCTCCAATACCTCCAAAGATCCTACTACGTCCACCTTTAAGATAATATCCAAAGTGGGGAGACCTTCTGCGATCTCCAATTGAGGTAAGGCAACATTGGTAGGTGTAATAAACGCTCGAGCTTCTTCTTCGCTTAAAAATACTTCAAACTCCTCTCCTACCGCAGGAGGATTTTCAAAGCCAATAACAAGGCAAGGGAATGAGGGGGGAACTTTTTTCATTGCTTCACCTGCAAAATCCTCTACAATACGCGTCTTTCCAAAAGATGACTTGGTACTTATAAAAGATCCTTGGGTTAAAGTTCCCTCTTTCACGAGCAAAGTTGCTGCTGCCCCTCGCTTTGAATCAAGATAAGATTCAATAACAATACCTTTTGCCAAAGTTGTCTCGCTTGCCTTTAATTCTTCGATTTCCGCCATTAACAAAATTGTTTCCAGAAGCTCTTGAATGCCCTGCTTTGAAACCGCAGAAGTTGCAACCTCTGGCACTTTTCCTCCATACGACTCAA
>CAJXJI010000008.1 GCA_913054235.1 uncultured bacterium | reverse complement strand
GTACTGGAATTTCGTCGAGTATCAGGTCCCGGAGGACAGAGAAGAAATCAAAGAGAAACAGGGGTTAGACTCCATCACACTCCTTCGGGCATCGTTGTTGTTGCAGATAAACTTACCTCTCAAGCACGAAATCGAGATGTTGCGTTTTTAAGACTCAAAGAGCGATTAGTAAAGCTTAATCGTCCAAAGAAACAACGTATTCCCACATCTCCTCCACCCTCAATTGAAGAGAAACGCATACAAGCAAAGCATCAAAACACAAGAAAAAAAGAACTACGCAAGCCTCCCTCACAAGAAGCATAGTTATCCACACTACGAACGAATGTGCTAGAATGGGCAAATGAGAAAGAGCGTACTAGGCTATTTGGCATATTGGTATTTTTTTGAGACTCCAAAGGAAATCCTTAAAGGATGGATAAACATTCTTTGGTTTAATTTAGAATACTTTTCCTTTTTCTTTTTAGCAAAAACCCTCTTTTCTCCATGGCGACGTATTCATTGGGATCGCGGTAGGGGAATTAACATTGGAAAATGGTTTGAAGTCTTTACCGGCAATATTATCTCGCGCGCCTTGGGATCCATTATTCGTATTAGCTTAATTATTACTGGAATTTTTGTTGAATTCTTGATTTTGTTTATGGGGCCTATTGCCCTTCTCTTCTGGTTTCTATTTCCCTTACTTTTAATTACCTTTCTTTACCAAGGTATATTTGTAGTAGAGTTTCCAGGTCTTCAGGCATATCTTCTTTTAGCAATCGTTGCTATTGGAGTTTTTTGGCTAATTCGTTCATTTGCTAATAGTTATAGGAAAATAAAACCCCTTGCTAAGGCAAAAACCTTTGCTAGGTTTCTTGCACAGGAGCAAAAAGATCTTCGTTTTATCTTTAATCGCCTTCTTATAAATCCAAAAGATATAATAACTGCACTTAGTAGCGATGCATCGCAATGGGATACGGGTAATGCAAAAACAGCACAAGAGGTTCTGGTTAACAATGCAAAAGAGAATAACGAATTTAAAAAGATTCTCTTGAAGCTTAAAACCACGATAAAAGATATACAGCAAGTTTCAAGCTGGCATTCTTCCTTGGAACTTAAGCTCAAAGAACAAGGAAGATGGTGGGATAAAAAGAACTTACGCCGTCGTGGAACCTTGGGTAGGCAATGGAGCTCTGGATTTTCTCCGTTGCTTGACCAGTTTTCTTACGATATAACAAAAGAAGTACAGCAATATGGATTTCCTGAAATTGTTGGCCATAAAAAGGAAATTAATGCATTGGAGCGTATTTTAGCAAAACATCAAGCAAACAATGCCCTGCTCATAGGACAACCAGGCTCTGGAAAAAGAACCATTATACGAGAACTTGCAAGAAAAAGTGTTCTTGGCGAAACCTTGCCTGACTTAAACCATAAGAGGGTAGTAATGCTGGATATTCCCTCCCTGCTTTCGCATTTGGAAAGCCTTGGAGAAAGAGAAGCTGCTTTAGATAAAATCTTTCAGGAAGTAGTACGCTCTGGCAACATTATCTTGGTTATAGACGAATTCCACAATTTTATAACTCCCGCAGAACAAAGGCCTGGCACTTTGAATATTACAGGTATTCTTTCAAAATATCTTAATTTACCTCGCTTTCCTATTATAGCGCTTACAAGCTTTTATGGCCTACACCGCGACATTGAACAAAATCCATCTTTACTTTCACATTTAGAAAAAGTGGAAGTAGAAGTTATTGCACAAGACGAAGCTCTTGAAGTTTTATGGGATATGACCCCATTTTTTGAGAAAAAGTATAAAGCCTTTATTTCCTACCCTGCATTAAAAAGCATTATTTCCTTCTCTGAAAAATATATTCAAGCTGTACCATTACCCAAAAAAGCACTAGATGTTCTGGACGAAGCAATGGTTGCGCTCTCCCAAGCAAAAGAAAAAATTCTCCTTCCAAGCCATATCGCAAGAATTATTTCAGAAAAAACCCATATCCCTGTAGGAGAGATAGAGGAGAAAGAAAAAGAAATTCTTTTGCATTTAGAAGACCTTATTCATAAAAAAATTATTAATCAAAATGAGGGAGTTAAGGAAATTGCATCTTCGCTTCGCCGTGCACGAACTCAAATTGGGTCAAAAAAAGGCCCTATGGGAAGTTTTCTCTTTTTGGGGCCAACAGGAGTAGGGAAAACAGAAACCGCAAAGGCATTAGCTTCCATCTATTTTGGATCTGAGTCCCGCATCATACGCTTGGATATGTCTGAATTTCAAAGTACAAAAGATATTGCAAGATTGCTAGGCTCTCCAGGACAGGAAGGACTTTTAACTACAGCTGTACGTGGAAACCCATTCTCCTTAATTCTTTTAGATGAACTAGAAAAAGCCCACGGCAATGTACTAAATCTGTTCTTACAAGTATTGGACGAAGGACATGTTACCGACGGCTTGGGTAGAAAAGTAGATTTCACCCACTCAATTATCATTGCAACTTCCAATGCTGGGTACCAAATTATCTTGCGAGCATTAAAAGAGGAGGTTGATTTTTCTTCCATTAAACAAGAAATCTTTGACGAATTATTTGCAAAAGGAATCTTTCGCCCAGAATTCTTAAACAGGTTTGATGGCGTTATTCTTTTTCAACCTTTATCCCAGCAGCATCTTATAGCTATTGCGCAGCTCATGCTAGCCAAACTACAAAGAAACTTACGAGAAAAAGGGATTGAGTTTAATATTACAGAACCACTAAAGGCTAAAATTGCAAAGCTGGGTTACAATCCTCAATTTGGTGCAAGAGATATGAGAAGAGTCATTCAAGGCAAGGTAGAGAATGCTTTAGCTACTGCCCTTTTGCGAGGAACTATGAAAAGCGGAGATAATGTAGAAATTGATTCTGAAACTTTTGAGATAAAAAAGATATAGCTATATGAATTAATGAAATTTTATATTGCTTCCTGAATAGAGAATAAAGCAGCAGCTTTTGAGTTAACTGAGAAATTGGAAGCTAAAGGACATACAGCAATTCTTGATTGGACGCGGCTCAAATAATGAAAGCGGTGCAAGATGCAGATTTATTTGTGATTTTTCCTGATGAAGGTGGAACAGGTATGTATGTGGAACTTGGCGTAACACTTTCCACGGAGAAACAAATATTTATGATTGGAAATCTTAATAAACCTATTTTTCTATTTCATCCTCTCATTACTCGAGTTTCTTCAGTACAAAAGCTTGAAGAAAAACTTCTTGAGAAATGAGAGAATTAAACCTTATATGAGGCAAGTGTTAGGCGCCAGACATTTAACATCTTACCCGAAAACTTACTCTCGGTAAGTTATCTACAAAACAGCCTCACTATGGCTGTTTTGTTTTTCCTCCTATTCCCTCTGTGGAAAACCAGGGGAAAACAGCTCTATTTGAGCCTGTCTAGATAAGGTGTACCAGTGGTTGACTGGGGTCTTTGGGTGGGATATAGTGAGATCAAGTGGGAAGCTGTGGATAAAAGTGGGGAAAACTAAGGAAAACTGTTAATAACTACATATGTTTATAGGCGAGTACCGACATTCTATAGATGAAAAAAAGCGATTAGCTGTTCCTTC
The DNA here is from genome assembly GCA_913054235.1 of uncultured bacterium. Classification (GTDB taxonomy): domain Bacteria; phylum Patescibacteriota; class Minisyncoccia; order Minisyncoccales; family UBA10102; genus 01-FULL-49-22b. The sequence goes on along the minus strand of CAJXJI010000008.1, from coordinate 14,522 downwards.
CAAGTTCAGGAAAGAACTTGGGAATGGAGCTGTTCTCACAAAAGGGCTAGATAATTGCCTTGTTATTTATCCTGTAAAATCCTGGAAAGTAAAAGCAGAGAAACTAGCAGCTCTTCCTGAAGCCTCAAAGGAAGCAAGGGGATATGCACGGACTATTTTAGCTGGAGCCGCACCAGCAGAATTTGATAGGTTAGGTAGAATCCTTATTCCTGAATACTTAAAAGAATACGCAAAAATAAAAAAGAACGTGGTTATCACAGGTTTAAACAATCGCTTAGAGGTATGGTCAGAGGAATTATGGAGTACATACCGACAAAAGGCAGAAGATAACATAGAAGATTTTGTATCAAAGCTCAGTGATTTTGGCATTTAATATGCATATTCCAGTCCTTCAAGATGAGGTTATAGAATACTTGGCTCCCAAGCCCAATCAGAACTTTATTGATGCAACATTCGGAAGTGGAGGACACACCATGCTTCTTTTGGAAAAAACTGCTCCCAAGGGAAAGGTGCTTGCTTTAGACCTAGACGCCGATGCTCTCTTACGCATTAGCATAAAAGCAAAGCAAGCTAAAGTTCAAGCAAGACTACAAATGATAGAGGAGAACTTTTCAAATATTTTAAGAGCTACTCAAGAAAGAAAGTTTAAGCCTGTCCATGGTATACTCCTTGACCTTGGACTTTCCTCTGACCAATTGGAAAATTCAGGAAGGGGATTTACATTTCAAAAATCAGAACCTCTTGATATGAGGTATAGCAAGAAGAATCCAACGACAGCTGAAAAAATTGTGAACTTTTGGTCAAAACGTGATTTAGAATATATCTTAAAAGAGTATGGTGAAGAAGAATTTTCAAAAGAAATTGCAGAAGCCATTATTCAAGCAAGAATCACAAAAGAGATTACCAAAACTAATCAACTCGTGGATATTGTATTGAAAGCAACCCCAAAGTGGCAGGGCAAAAAGAAAATCCATCCTGCAACAAAAACTTTTCAGGCCTTGCGAATGGCGGTAAACCAAGAATTGGAAAACTTAAAGATAGCATTACTCAAATCAGTAGAATTGCTAGAGGATCAAGGAACCCTTGTAGTGATTTCCTTTCATTCGCTGGAAGACAAGATAGTTAAAAACTTCTTTAAGGACAATCCACAACTCCTTGTTTTAACCAAGAAACCTGTTGTAGCGCAAGATAAGGAGATAGAGCAAAATCCAAGGTCACGATCAGCAAAGTTGAGGGCAGCAAGAAAAACCATATAATTTTTGCAAATGATTACTTCTTTTAACCTACATCCAACAAAAAAAATATTGCTCCTGGGAGTATTTCTGTCCGGACTTCTCTTGCTCTATATCTTTCAAATTAATACCCTTACCGCCAGTGTCTATTCCATAGGGGACCAGGAAAAACGATTAAATCAATTAAAAGAACAAGGTAGTTATCGTAAAACACAAGACCTCCCAAGCTTCACAAGAGTACACATGGAAAAGTTAGCACAGGAAATGCAGCTTGAGCGAGTTCAAAATATTTCTTATCTTAATGTTCTAAGCCCCAGTGTGGCTACAACCACAAATCAAGAATAGCAATAATGGAAAACTCAATCTATTTGGATAAATAGATTGAATATACAAATATGCGAAATTGGAGATTCTTTCTCATCGTCTTTTTTTTCTTGGCTCTTGGGAGCGGGCTCATAGCCCGCCTTGCTATTCTCCAAATTATCAACCATGGATTCTACAAGGCTCTCGCAAAAGGACAGCAAAGCCTTCCTTCCATATCAACTGGAGAAAGGGGAGATATATTCTTTACCGACAAACAAGGGACTCAATATACAGTAGCTACCACAAAGAAGTTGCCCTTTGTTTTTTTGACTCCACCAGAAGTTAAGGATCAAGAAATTACCGTTTTTGCTCTTAGCGAAATACTAGATATTTCAAAGGAAACCATTCTAAAAAAACTTTCACGAAAAGAAAGTCTTTTTGAAGTTTTAAAAAAGCGATTGACACAGGAGGAACAACAGAAAATAGAAAACATCAATCTGCCTGGGGTATATATGAGACAAGAAAATATACGCTCTTATCCGTATGGCACTCTAGCATCTCGCACCTTAGGATTTATCAACCAAGATTGGGAAGGACAATATGGAATAGAAAAATATTACGAGGAATATCTTGAGGGAAAGAGAGGACTTGAGAAGACACTACGCAATGTTGCAGGATACCTACTTTCCGGGCAAAGAGATACTCTTAAGGACGGGAAAGACCTTATCCTTACCATTGATTTTAATATCCAATCGATGGCCGAATCCTTGCTTCAAAAAGCAAAAGAAAGCCATGATATTAAAGAGGGGACCATTATTGTAATAGACCCTACAACAGGTGCGATTTTAACTTTGGCAAACTATCCGAACTTTGATCCTAATACCTATTCTCAAGTTACCGATCTTAGTATATTTCAAAATCCTGCCGTCCAAAAGCTCTTTGAACCAGGTTCTGTGTTCAAGCCTTTGACCATGGCCTCTGGTATTGATGCTGAAAAACTTACGCCCGCCACTACCTACACAGACTTTGGCGTGGTTCGTATTGGGGGGTATAAAATTTTAAATTATGATGAACAAGTATGGGGCGAACGAAGCATGACTGAAGTATTAGAGTTTTCCATTAACACTGGCGCAGTATTTGCAGAGGCTGAAACCGGACATCAAACTTTTATGGACTACGTTTCTCGCTTTGGTATATTTAAACCAACAAAAGTAGATATTGCAGGAGAAATATATTCACAAAACAAAGAATTAAAAAAAGGATATGAGATTACCTATGCTACAGCTTCTTTCGGACAAGGAATTGAGATGACCCCAATGCAATTGGTGCGAGCATACTCTGCCTTGGCAAACAATGGATATTTAATAACGCCTCATCTTCTCAAACAAGATACCCTACCATCAGAGGCTGTTATTTCACAAAGGACTGCTTCCCAGATAACCGCTATGTTGGTATCGGTAACAGAGAACGGATTTGGAAAGTCAGCTCGAGTTCCTGGTTACTATTTAGCTGGGAAAACTGGAACCGCCCAAATCTCATATTCAGCTTTAGGAGAGCAAAAATCCGGATACTCAGATGAAACTATGCAATCTTTTATTGGATACGCACCAGCTTTTCAGCCAAGATTCTTGACTTTAGTGCTACTTAATAATCCACAAACCAAAACCGCAGAATACTCTGCTATACCAATATTCCAAGAGCTCTCAAAATACATCTTGGATTATTATGAAATTCCTCATGATTATGAGCTTTAATCATAAAGAGTATTAAGCTAAAAACTCTCTGAGATTCTCTTGAAAACACACAAGAAATACGCTACACTTATTAAGGTATGGCCCCATCGTCTAGTGGCCTAGGACACTTGGTTCTCATCCAAGAGATCAGGGGTTCGACTCCCCTTGGGGCCACTGATTTAAAGAATAGCTATATAGGCGGTTTTTTGATATTTGGAACCCTTGAAAGAAGCTCTGATGAAGCAGTATAAAGTCTGCTGAAAAAACAAAACCCCCGACTAAATACTGGGGGTTTTGCTGTCTATTCTTTAAAAATACTAAGGGGAGGTTACGGTAAAGATAGCTGTCATATCTTGGCCATCATAATAGTCTGTTGAATTGCCGCTTGAGTCGGCAATAGAAACTCTCTTTATTACCCATGATCCTTGTTCTGCGTTGAAAGGTATGGCTAGAGAACCAAATTTTCTCCCTTCCCCATCAATATTTACAATACTCCCTTTTACAATCTGGCCAGAGTTTGTGCTTTCTGCATAAACATCAACGAATAAAACAAAGTTGGAGATTTCTGAAGTATCAACTGTTACTGTTATATCTCCTCCGGCAGGCACAAAAGTACTTGATACCCATACCTTTTGTGAAGTAAGAGGAGCAGGGTTGGTCTGCGGCTGTGGCTGCACACTTGTATCTTCTAGGGTCACAATAGCTTCTATAGAGATATCCTCTGTATTTATGCTCTCTACCACCTGAGAAATACCTGCAGTTAAAGAGGCTCTATTTTCCTGTCCTGAAAAAATAAGTAATGCACCAGCTGCAACCAAAATAAGGAGAAATGCTCCAAGAAAGAACGATAAACGAATAGCTCCTCTATTCTTTTTTGTGTTTAATTCCATAAGTACCTATATCATGATCATGCCACATAATTTGCATAAGTGTCAAGTGCTTTAGAGGTTTCTTTAAAACTATCCTAAATAATACACATTTACCAAGAAATTTGCTTTTTTTATTTGAGATGATAAAATAATACAACAATCTAAACACAGTCCCGCTCTTTTTAAGGAAAAGAATATGACTCAACTACCTATTAAGAATGTAGAACTTGCTTCTTCCCTTAATGCTGTAAAAGGGAAGAAATCAAAAGAAATTTGTATACATCATTGGGTGATCCAACCTGCAAATGGACCTGTGAGTAATGGAGCTTGCCAAATCTGCGGAGAAAATCGAGAATTTGAGAATTATGTGGAATCAGCTCACAGCTCCATCTATTTGGGGAAATAGTAATATAAAACAACCTTCCTCGGAGAACGCAGATCAAGCGACAGAGGACGAAGACGACAAAGGAGATTCTGAGACTAAAGATGACAACAATGGTCTCCTGCCCGAAGAATTGGACGGAGATGACGAATAGTCATAAATCTCTAGTCTCCAATAAGAGGCGACCTGTCAATACCAAGGTTACCTCTTTTTTTTCTTCCTATTACATCTATAATAAGAAAATGACTCCAAGAGCTATTTGGCATAGTATTCCAACAAAAGAAGCAGTAAAGATTCTCAACTCAAATGCAGGGCTTGGGTTAAAAGAAAGCGAGGTTGAGTTACGAAAAAATGAATACGGATTAAATAGTCTTCCAGAGGATAAACCCTTATCTCCTCTGGTTCTTTTTTTGCGTCAGCTTAAAAGCCCTCTTATCCTTGTTTTAGTACTCGCTGGAGCTGTTACTTTGTGGCTCCAAGAATACACCGACAGTACTGTTATCTTTAGCGCCGTACTTCTCAATACTGCCATTGGATATTTTCAAGAGAATAAAGCAACCAAAGCGCTTTCTGCACTAAAAAATATTCTCAAACAAAAAGCTTTGGTCTTGCGAGAGGGAAATGAAAGAGAGATACCTCAAGAAGATCTCGTACCAGGAGACATTGTGATACTTAGTGAGGGAAATAAAGTTCCTGCGGATTGCCGAATCCTTGAGTCCTTTGAGCTACGCATTAATGAAGCGGTGCTCACTGGAGAATGGTTGGCATCTTTTAAGCGGGAAACTGTCCTTGCTAAAAAGACGCCGCTCGCTGATCGAGACAATATGGCATACATGGGAAGCGTGGTAGAAGCAGGAAAAGGGAAAGCTCTTGTGGTGGCAACCGGACAAAAAACAGAACTTGGGAGAATTTCAAAACTCCTATCTGAAGTTAAAGAAGAAAAAACTCCTTATCAAAAGAAACTTTCCCGTTTCTCTTGGTTAGTTACCATTGTTATTGCATTCCTTACCTTATTTATTTTCATTCAAGGAATAATAACGGGAGGAGATATTGTTGAAATGTTCACCATTGCAGTAGCTATTGCGGTAGCTGCTATTCCAGAAGGTCTACCTGTTGCAATAACCGTAGTATTAGCAGTTGGTATGCAACGAGTCCTAGCAAAAAAGGGTCTTGTGCGCCATTTAACTTCTGCTGAAACTTTAGGATCAACTTCTATTATTGTAACCGACAAAACCCTCACCCTAACAGAGGGCAAGATGAAAGTAGAAAAAATAGTTCCTTTAAAAACAAAAAACAAGCAGGCTGTTCTTTTAGCTTCTGCTCTTGCCAATGAAGCATTTATTGAAAAGCCAATAGCAGCATTGGAAAAGCCAATACTGCGAGGTAGACCAACAGACAAAGCTTTAATGGAATCTGCCGTGCAAGCTAATATTTTCAAAGAAAAGATAGAAGAGCACACACCTCTACTCTTTCGTCTTCCCTTTAACTCTCAGACAAAATATGTGGCCTCATTTCATAAACTTGAACATGGAGTATTACTCTCTGTTTCTGGAGCACCAGAAAGAATTATGGAGCTTTCGCGCCTCTCAGAAAAAGAACTAGACTACGCAGAAACCAAACTTCAAGAACTTACCTCGTTGGGTTTTAGGGTAGTCGCGCTTGCAAAAAAAGATATTTCACCCCGCCAAAAATTCACAGTAAAGGAAGGGACACTGAGAGACGAAATTAAAGAGCTTGAATTTCTTGGTTTTATCGCATTAAAAGATCCTGTCCGAAAAGGCGCAAAAGAAGCTATTCAGTTGGCAAAAGATGCGGGACTTAAAACTGTCATTGCAACTGGAGACCATCTCTTAACTGCAAAGGCGGTAGCAAAAGAGATTGGCCTTCCAACTAAAGATGAAAATCTTTTTGAAGGAAAGGAACTAGATAAACTCTCAGACGAAGAACTTAGCTTAAAGTTAGAGCACATTTCAGTCTTTGCTCGAGTGGAACCGAGACATAAGCTTCGTATCATTGAAGCATGGCAGAGAAAGGGAGCTATTATTGCAATGACGGGAGATGGAGTAAACGACGCTCCTGCTTTAAAAAAAGCAGACATTGGTTTGGCCTTAGGATCTGGGACAGATGTTGCAAAAGAGAGCTCAGACCTCATTTTGCTTGAAGATAACTTTGCCATCATCCCGCAAGCCATCAGAGAGGGGAGAGTTATCATAGATAATATTAGAAAGATTATTACCTATCTTGTATCTGGCTCATTTACCGAAACTATTCTTATAGGGAGCAGTCTTCTTATGGGCCTTCCATTGCCTCTAACAGCTCTTCAAATTCTTTGGATTAACCTTATTGAAGACGGCTTACCTGGCATGGCCTTAACTTTAGAAAAACCAGAAGAAGATGTCATGGCTAGGCCTCCCCTTGAGAAAAACTCTAATCTTCTTACCCGAGAAATGAAAGTCATTATCTTTGGCATCAGTATTACAACCGATCTTCTTTTGTTTTTATTATTCCTCTTTTTATTAAACACCTCCTATACTTTAGAGCACACACAAACAGTACTGTTTGTGGGATTGGGACTTGATTCGTTATTCTATGTTTTCTCGGTTAGAAGTTTAAGAAAAAACATTTGGGAGTATAATCCTTTTTCCAATCTCTGGGTTACAGGAGCTGTGATTTTGGGACTTTTATTACTTGTAGCTGCAGTCTATCTTCCTTTTTTCCAATTCTTTTTAGGCTCAATAGCTTTGTCCTTGCTTGATTGGATAATTCTTGTTGGTCTTGCACTGCTTAATGTCCTCCTTATTGAAGCTGTAAAATGGTACTATATTAGAAAATCAAAATGATATTTCACGTTCTCTTAGTTATATTTTCTGCCTTCATTATGTTCCGTGCTGCCAATTGGTTGGTGCAAGGGGTCAGTAAAGTTGCTCAATACCTTCAATGGTCAGAGTTTGTTATTGCTTTTTTTATCATGGCAATAGCAGGTTCTCTGCCCAACCTTTTTGTAGGACTTTCCTCAATTGCTCATGGTATTCCAGAACTCTCCTTTGGAGACATAATAGGAAACAGTGTGGTAGACCTTACTTTGGTGGCGGCATTAGCTGTGCTTGTAGGCTCTGACCTACTTGCCGAAGGAAAGCTTGTTCAAACCTCTGCCTTTCTCACTATTTCCATTGCTCTCTTGCCTTTGCTGCTTATTTTAGACGGAGAACTAGGAAGAGGAGATGGCATTGCCTTAATCATTATTTTTTTTGGATATGCTGCTTGGATGTTTAGCAAGCGCAAATATTATCAACAAACCTTGGATGAAAACCATAAACCTCCGCTCAAGCAATTTCGCAACTTTATGGTTGGTTTTCTCCAAATTATCGTCGGCGGAGCGTTGCTCTTAGCTGCAGCAGAAGGCATTGTAACGTCTGCAAATTTCTTTGCACAAGAGTTTTCTCTGCCCATTGCTTTAATTGGTCTTCTTGGGCTTGGTTTAATGTCTGCGCTTCCAGAGATCTATTTTGCAATAGCTGCAGCCAGAAAAGGAAAGAGCTGGATTATCTTAGGAGAACTCACGGGCTCTGTTATTATCTTAACCACTCTGGTACTTGGCATTATTGCTTTTATTAAACCCATTGTGATAGAGGACTTTTCGCCTTTTGCCTTTGCTCGTTTCTTTATGATTCTTGCAGCTTTGTTTTTCTTAATCTTTATTCGAACAGGAAGAAGAATCACTAAAAAAGAGGCGCTTATTCTCATTGCCCTGTATATTGCTTTTGTGGGAGTAGAGATATTTACCAAGATTTTATGCGATCCTGCTTTAATCTTTTGTTTGAAGTAATAAGGTCTCGTTTATTGAGCAAAGAATGGAACAATGATAATATAGAGGCATGGAGCCTCTTATTTTAATACTCATAGTAACTGGAGTCTTTTTGGTAGGGATGTTTATTTTTGGAGTACTTTTTTTAAGAAAAGAGATTCTCAGTTTAAAAGACAAGGATAAAGATTCAACGCAGTCTCTCATGCTACAAAATCAGATTACAGAGCTAAACCGTACAATGGATGTAAAGTTGAGTGAGTCCAGTAAAGCTATTCGTGATCAGTTTGGCGAGAGTACAAAGATTATAAAGGAGATTACGCAAGAGCTTGTAAAAGTAGGGGAGGGTCAAAAACAAGTAATGAGCGTTACTGACCAATTAAAGAGCTTGCAAGATATTCTTAAAAACCCCAAACAAAGAGGAGTGCTCGGAGAGTATTACCTTGAAACAGTTTTAAAGAATGTTCTACCCCCAGATTCCTATCAAATGCAATATTCGTTTAAGGATGGAACAATCGTAGATGCAGTTGTTATTACCAAAGAAGGTATTATTCCTGTGGATTCTAAATTCTCTTTGGAAAACTACAACCGTATTCTTGAAGCCTCTACAACAGACGAGCGTGAACGCTATGAAACAGCTTTTATTAACGATCTTAAGAACCGGGTAGACGAAACCGCAAAATATATCAAGCCAAATGAAGGAACTCTTGGCTTTGCTTTCATGTTCATTCCATCTGAAGCTGTGTACTATGATCTTTTGGTAAATAAGATAGGAGCAGTAAAAACAAACACCTTAAACCTTATTGAATACGCTGCAGGTCAAAAAAAGGTAATGGTGGTCTCACCCACAACATTCCTTGCCTATCTTCAAACTGTGCTCCAAGGATTAAAAGCCTTAAAAATTGAAGAATCAGCCTTGCAGATTAAAAAGCGTGTGGAAGATTTGGGGCGCCATATTGGAAGCTATGAAACGTATATGAAAAAACTTGGAGGACACCTTGGTACTACGGTAAATACTTATAATATCGCCCACAAGGAGCTTGGTAAGATAGATAAGGATGTACTTCGTATCACAGGCTCTTCCAAGGGCATTGAAACCTTGCAGGTTGATCGACCTGTTCAAGAGGACGACGAATAACTCTTTTATAAATTAAGAGGGTAGAGCGCTCTTTACTTTTCTCTTACTATTTGGTATTCTATTATCCATATGGCAGATATCGCTGTTATTAAAACAGGGGGTAAACAATACATTGTGCACCCTGGACAAAAAATAAAGATAGAAAAACTCTCCACAAAAGAAGGAGGTGAAGTTGAATTTAAGGAAGTTTTGCTTTTGGATAACGAAAAGAGAACAGAAATTGGTACTCCCGAAGTAAAAGGGGCTACGGTAAAAGGAAAGCTCTTAAAGCAAGCCAAAGCAAAAAAAGTAGTTGTCTTTAAATTTAAAGCAAAGAAACGTGAGAAAACAAAAAAAGGGCACAGACAGCCCTATAGCGAAGTAGAGATTCTCACAATTGAAACAACGTAAAGGGGAGCAAGCTCCTCTTTTCTTTTACCTACGATTTTCAAGAGATTGTTTTAAGGTCTCTGGATCCGCGTATTCAAGCTCAGCTCCAATAGGAAGACCTCTTCCCAAGCGAGTGAGTTTTACATTTGAGTCTTTGAGCATTCGCTCTATATAGAAGGCAGTAGCTTCGCCTTCCGTTGTTGGGTTTGTTGCAATAATTACTTCCTTAATAGGGGACTTACTCAAACGATCTTGGAGTTCCTTCATTCGCAATGTATCTCGCTGTTCTTTTTGTAAAGGATCTACTGCGCCTCCTAAGATAAGGTAAAGACCCTTATACTCCTTAATTGCTTCCAAGCTTTCCAAGTCGCTTTCTTTTTCCACCACACAAAGAATTTCTTGATTCCTTGTTTTATCTCGACAAATCATACAGAGTTCTTCTGTTTTTTCACTCGCATCAAAGGGCTGAAAACAGAGTTTGCATAAAGCAATCTGATTTCTTAATTCAGCTATTGCTTCCACAAGCTCTCTAACTTCACTCTTTGGGGCACGCAAAAGATGAAATACAAAGCGGGCTGCCGTTCTGGAGCCCACCGTAGGAAATTGAGAAAAGAGTTGAATAAGTCTTTGAATCTGACGGGGATACATTAAAATGAAATTTCTTCTGCTGGTTCTTGATACTCAAGGTCTTCTTTTGCAAGATCAGAAAAACTCACAGTCTTTTCATCAAAACGCAGCTTTACTGAACCCACAGGTCCGTTTCTATGTTTTGCAATAATGATTTCTGCTATTCCTTGATTGGTAGGATCGGCTCTATACTTGTCTTCTCGGTAAATAAACAGAACCACATCTGCATCTTGTTCCAAGGAACCAGATTCTCTTAAGTCAGAGAGGCGAGGACGTTGAGGAGTTCTTTGTTCCACAGCACGAGAAAGCTGAGACAAGGCAAGAACTGGGATATTAAGCTCTCTTGCCAATCCCTTTAGGGAGCGAGAAATCTCAGAGATTTGCTGAACAATATTGGATTGTGGATTTCTTGGTTCAATTAACTGTAAGTAATCTATGATTAAAAGACCCAATCCTTTGTTTGCTTGCAATCTTCGCGCCATCGATCGCATTTTAAGCATGGTCTGTAAAGAGCTATCCTCAACATACAAAGGAGCTTCAGATAATACTCCCATGGCTTCTTGTATTCTTGCAAAATCATTATCATTCCCTTGTGAAGAAAGCTTTCCCGTTCTTAATTTCCAAAGGTCAACTCCTGCTTGGGAAGCTATGAGACGATCTATAACCTGGTCTTTGGACATTTCCAGAGAGAATAAACCTACTGGAATCTTATGGTTTATTGAAACCCTCCGCGCAATATCCGTTGCAAGAGCTGATTTTCCCAAAGAGGGACGAGCAGCTAAGATGATAAGATCTGAATTTTGAAGTCCTGAAAGGATGTTATCTAAATCTCCAAATCCTATGGAAACTCCTCTAGTGCCGCCTTGATGCTTTGAGAGCATATCTATTCGCTCAAAAGCTTCCTCTAGATCATCCTTTACCTGGGTGAAGTTTTGAGAAAAAGACTTTTGCGCAATAGCAAAGATACTGGCTTCTGCTTTATCTAAAAGAAGATCTGTTTCTGCAGCTTCATCATATCCCATTGTTCCAATTTCTTGTGAAACAGAAATTAAATCTCGAAGGATTCTCTTTTTTTGTACAATCTTCGCATATGCCATAACATGCGCTGCAGTAGGAACAGAGTTAATAAGTTCGGTTAAATATACATTGCCTCCAATGTCATCTAATTGCTTTTTCTCTTTGAGTCTTGCTGCAATCGAAAGAACATCAATAGGGTCTCCTTTTTCAAAGAGTTCTTCCATTGCAAGATATATTTGCTGGTGAGTTCTTTTATAAAAATCACGAGACTCCAAAAAGTCTCCAACTTTCAAAAAGGCATCTTTATCCATCATCAAGCTACCTAAGAGAGAGCTCTCAGCCTCAATATTTTGAGGAGGTAGTTTATCTGGTATAGTGGACTTTTCTTCTGCCATAGTGCTGTTATCTTAGCGTATCAAGAGATTTTCTTCAACCGAGGGCCTTTGGGTGTGTCATCTACCTCCCAACCCCAATCTATAAGTGTTTTTCTCATCCTATCTGCAGATTGCCAATCCTTTCTTCTTCTGAAATTCTCTCGTTTTTCTGCAAGCTCTAATATAACATTTGGGGGAGGTAAAATATTTGGTCTACCAAAAAAGATAAACCCAAATATACTATCTATTTCTTTTAAGAAAAAGAGAATTTCTTTTGCATTTTTTTCAGATAAAACCTCCTTTGTCCGTGCAGTATTTCCCTTTACGACCACATTAAACAGAACAGCAATGGCCTTTGGGGTATTAAAATCATCATCCAAGACTGAAATAAAATCTTTTCTAAATTTCTTTATGGGAAAAGATGTCTTGGTTTTTCCCTTGCATAACTTGAGTCTCTCAATAAATTCATCAATGCGCTCAAGTTCTCGTTTTGTTTGTTTGAGCAATTTATCTGAGTAATCAATAGGGGAGCGATAATGAGCTTTTAGTACAAGAAGCCGAAGTATTCTTACAGAGTGCTGATTTAAAAAGTCTTGAATAGTAATGAAGTTACCAAGCGACTTTGACATTTTCATGCCCTCTACCGTTAAAAAGCCAGAGTGCATCCAGTACTTTGCCATGGGATTTTTACCAGAGATTGCTTCCATCTGAGCTATCTCTGCTTCATGGTGCGGAAAGATAAGATCTCTTGCTCCTCCATGTAAGTCGTACTGCGAGCCAAACCTCTTCTCTGTTATAGCAGTATCTTCAATGTGCCAACCAGGACGTCCCCATCCCCAAGGGCTTTTCCACTTTGGCTCTCCTTTCTTTGATATTTTCCATAAAGCAAAATCTCCTTTATTTTGCTTTTTAATTGATTCATCAATGCGAGAAACCGCATCCTCTGCTTGAAGTGATGTGCGACGTGAAAGTTTCCCATAGTCCTTAAACTTTAAAATATCATAGTATATGCCGTCTCCCTCAAGCTCATAGGCATATCCCTTTTTAAGTAGCTTCTCTATCTGCACAATAATCTCTGGGATATGGTCAGTAGCTCTGGCGTACTTACTCACGCTTAAAATACCAAGAGCCTTCATGTCCTTTAGGTACTCTTTCTCAAATCTCCTGGCCAACGTCTTTGCCGTGACTCTAGTCTCTTTTGCGCGCTGAATGATTTTATCATCAATATCAGTGATATTTTGCAAGTAATCTACCTTGTATCCTTGAGATTTTAAAAACCTCACAAAAGCATCAAAAGAGATATATGTTCTCCCGTGCCCTAAATGTGAAAGGTCATATACGGTAGGCCCACATACAAAAAGAGAGATTTTCTTTGTTGATCTGGTTTTAAGGGGTTCCTTCTTCCTTGAAAGCGTATTGTAGAGCTTTATCATATTCCTATTGTATCATACCAAAATGGTTTGAAAAATGCCTTATTTTTTGCTAACATGCGCTATGGCCACAAATCTTGTACTCTATCGCAAATACAGACCCCAAAGCTTCTCTGAAGTAATAGGGCAAGACCATGTGGTCCAAACCTTAAAGAATGCAGTAGAGGGAAATCTCATTTCTCATGCCTATTTGTTTTCTGGACCTCGGGGTTCTGGAAAAACAACCTTAGCAAGGATTTTAGCTAAAGCTGTAAACTGCAAGAATCCAAAGAAAGGTGAGCCAGACAATACATGTGCATATTGCTTGGAAATAGGGCAAGGGAAGGCACTGGACTTTGTGGAGATTGATGCGGCTTCAAATAGAGGTATTGATGAAATCCGAGACTTAAAAGAGGGGATTCGCTTCGCCCCAGCAAGACTTAAATACAAAGTCTTTGTTATAGACGAAGCACATCAGTTAACTAAAGAAGCTTCCAATGCACTTTTAAAAACTTTAGAAGAACCTCCTTCCCACGCAATCTTTATTCTTGCTACCACAGAAGCAAATCGCATGATTTCCACTATTGTGTCTCGATGCCAGCGCTTTGATTTTAAAAAACTAAACATCAAAGAAATCGTGGGGCGATTGAAAGATATTGCACTCAAAGAAAAGGTAACAATTGAGGACGCTGCACTGGAAGTTCTCGCAGCGCATGCTGAAGGTTCTCTAAGAGATGCAGAATCTCTCCTAGATAGAGTTCTTACTTTTCATCAGGGAGAAAAAGCAATTGGAGTTACAGTATTACAAGAGCTCCTTGGCATTGTGGATATCCATATTCTCGCAACCTTTGTTGATCTTCTCCAAGAGAAGAAAACAGCTGAGGCAATAGATTTTCTTAACAAAAATCTCGAAAAAGGTATGGACCCACAAGAGTTTGCAAAGAATCTAGTGGAATACTTGCGACGAATGCTTATCTTAAAGTTTAATAATGAAATTAAAGATACTATTGCACCAGGATTTACTAAAGAACAACAAGCAAAACTTGTAGAACAAACAAAGAATATTGAGGGGAAGTTTTTGACCGGTACTTTAAAACTCTTTATGCAAGCAGAGCAAGACATGAAGTATGCCAATATCATACAGCTTCCTTTGGAGCTTGCGATCATAGAGAGTATAGAAAAAAGTAAATAACATTGCGGGATCGTCTAACGGTAGGACATGGGCCTTTGAAGCCCAGTATCTAGGTTCGATTCCTAGTCCCGCAGC
>CAJXJI010000007.1 GCA_913054235.1 uncultured bacterium | reverse complement strand
AAACTAATGGAGCCCGGGAGAGAATTCGAATCCCCAACCGTCACTTTACAAAAGTGCTGCTCTACCATTGAGCTACCCGGGCGCGCTAGCTATACTCTCTTTTTCCTAAGTTTTTCCCAATAGTTCTCTTTGAACTTAGAGTTCCCATTTTTCTCTTGAGATTTCTTTCTTAGGCCTTCTAGAATCTGTCCTGTTTTACTCTCTGTTTTTAAAGCTGCAATCCTAGTCTTTGAGAGTACATTTTGAACAAACATATCAGGAGAAGTAGAAGTAACTTGACGCACGGCCTTTGAATCTCGCACTCCAGCAACAAATCTTTTTACATCATCCTTTGGCGAGCTTCCCTCTTCTTTTTGAGGATACGTTAAAAGCACTGGGAATTTCTTTATCGCAAAGTATAAAAAACCAATGACGCTGAGAATAAGAATAAAAGATGCAATAATAATTCCTATCATATTTGATAGCGCACGAAACGTTCAACAACAATCTTCTCCCCAAGTTTTGCAATATATTCTTGCAAGAAACCCTCCACCTTCTTTGAAGGGTCTTTCATGTAATCTTGCGCCAGAAGCTCTTCTGGTGATTCTGGATCCATGGCAGCTATCTGGAGCGAAAGCTCATGTGCTAAAGTCTTAAACTCTTCAGACTTTCCTACAAAATCAGTTTCACACCTTAAATCCAACATTACACCAGTCTTTCCTGTAGAATGGAGATACACATCCACAATCCCTTCTCCAGCTTCCCTCTCTTGCTTCTTGTGTGCAATTTCAGCTCCTCTTTTGCGCAACAGCTCTCGTGCCTCATTTAAATCTGATCCAGACTCTTTAAGCACATTCTTAATATCCATCATGGACATCCCAGTCTCTTCTCTTAACTGTTTAATATCGTCTATTTCTGCCATGCTTCTTGAATCTTATCAAAAATATACTTCAATGCGCTCACCGCATCGTTATTTGCAGGAATAAAGTAATCTGCATCTTCTGGATTGGTATTAGTATCACAAATAGCAATAATAGGAACACCCATCTTCTTTGCTTCCCTTACTGCCGAAGCATTCTCTTGTAAATCACAAATAAATATAGCATCTGGAACCTTTGTAAGTTCTTTAATGCCCCCAAAGGTTTTTTCCAACTTAACAATCTCCTCTTTAAAATCCAACTGCTCCTTTTTATTATACTTCTCATCCCATTCTCCTGAGGCTTGCTGCTGCTGTAATTCTTTGAGTCGTTCAACCCTTTTAAAAATTGTATTAAAATTAGTAAATGTTCCTCCAATCCATCGCTCAACAACAAAGGGCAAAGAGCAAACCTTTGCGAGTTCTTGAATCAAAGATCGTTGCTGCACCTTAGTTCCCACAAACAAAAGAGTTTTCCCTTCCTCTTTTAACTTTCCTATATACTCTACAACTTCCTCTAACTTCTCTTTGGTTTTTTCCAAATCAATAATATGCACAGTGTTTCGTACCCCGGTAATAAAGGGTTTCATCTTAGGATGGGTCTTTGAGGTTTTGTGCCCAAAATGCAGACCAACCGCCATCATCTCCTGAATCACGGGGTCAATCTTTTGCTCTTGGGGTTTTGCTATTACTACCATACGAAACTCTTTGTACCACAAAAAAGTATGGAGCGCAACATCAAAAACAAAAGGCTGAAACAATGATTGCTCATCATCTCAGCCTTGATTGTACTCGGGCTTGCCGGGATAGATCTATTCGGTTGTAGTGGGTATTTTAATACCCACTTCTTCTAGTCCCTCTAATACCTCCTTGTCGTACTGGACGAGCCGCTCCTGGGCTGTACCGAATTCTTCCCCGATTCGCTCAATGTCTGCAACCAGGGAAACCCGTTGTTCTTTGATACCCGAGAATGCGGTTTTGATATCCACGGGCATTTCTCTAGGGCCTGCCTGTTCAACCGATGCACTGGGCCTTGCGCTTTGACCCCGCTTGCCCAGAATATAGCCCGAGCCTGGAGTCTCACGCAGCCACTTGCGGACAATCGCCACAGAGACTCTCCACTGACTGGCCATCTCCCTTTGGGTAAGTTTTTGTTGTACGGCTTCGCAAATCTTCTTTCTGCTCGTCTTCCGAATCTTCTTTCTGCTCGTCTTCCGAATCTTTGTGGACATCTTGCTCGTCTTCCTGGTCTGGGCCAACCCTGCCTGGCTGATCCACCTAGATATAGTGGAACGATTCACATTCCATTTTTCAGCCATCTGCCCTATGGTTAGCTTTTCATCATCCTTGGTCCGACGAAGTTCTTCGCCACTCGGTTGAGAAGAATTCGATACTTGGTCTTCTTCAGCGTCTTGAGGAGACCCCCCTGTTCCCTTATCTCCAGCAAGGTCAAACAGATTTTCAGGGGTACCGCTGCCACTTTGTTGGTCTGTCATCAAACTACTCCTTTCTATTGCCAATTCAGCTATTAACACGGCAAGAACTGCATCTTCTGGTACTTCTGTGCACCAAAGCACAGTACACCTCCTACTGCACACCGATTTTTATAGCATTATCAACTCTTAGTATAATATCCAAAAAAACACTTTTGTCAAGATTGCGCTTTAAAAACTCTTGTGATATACTATTTTTATTATGAAGAAAGATATACACCCACAATATTTTGAGAAAGCCAAGGTAACATGTTCTTGCGGCAACGCTTTTACCATTGGGGCAACCAAAGAAACTCTGGAGATAGAGGTATGCTCTTCGTGTCATCCTTTCTACACTGGCAAAGAGAAAATCATGGACAAAGTTGGCCGAGTCCAGAGATTCCGCTCCAGGCTCGCCAAGAAGAAATGAACTTTGAGGAGTTACAGCAAGAATACCAAGCTCTCGTGCAAGAGCTCCAAGACCCGGAGCTAATTTCTGATTACCAGCGTTTTTACGAACTCTCCAAAAAGAAAACAAAGTTAGAAAAAATCCTTAAGAAAAAAGAGGAGCTAGAGGATATAAGGAGTCAACTAATAGAGAATCAAGAATTGCTGGGCGCAGAAGACCAACCAGAGTTACTTGCTTTAGCAGAAGCTGAAACAAAAACACTTCAAGAAAAGCTTAAAAATGCACAGATCGACTTAGAAGAACTCATATCCAAGGACCAGGCAAATCTACCAGACGCTCTTATTATGGAATTTCGTGCAGGAGCAGGAGGAGAAGAGGCTGCCTTGTTTGCCTCTGATCTTCTCAGCATGTATCAAAAATATGCAACAGAAAATGGGTGGAAAACCACTCTTTTAGAAGAGGATCGTACTGACATTGGTGGTATAAAGAACGCAGCATTGGAAATAGATGGAGAAGATTCATTCTTGCGCCTTCAATACGAAGCAGGAGTACATCGAGTTCAAAGAATCCCAGAAACAGAAAAGGCAGGACGTATTCATACTTCCACCGCAACCATAGCACTTATTCCCAAAGCAAATACAAAACAATTTGAGATTAACCCTGCTGACTTAAAAACAGAGTTTACTGGATCCTCAGGACCCGGGGGTCAAAATGTAAACAAAAGACAAACCGCAGTACGACTTACCCATATTCCATCAGGCCTTGTGGTACTCTCACAGTCCTCAAGATCTCAACAAAAGAACAAAGAGGCAGCACTTTCCTTACTTGAATCAAAACTCCTGGCGCAAAAAAAAGAGAAAGATCAAAAAGAAGCTGCGGGACAAAGAAAAGCCCAAATTGGCTGGGCAAAAAGAGTAGAGAAAATTCGAACGTATAACTATCCGCAAGATAGAATTACCGACCATCGTATTGAGCAGAGTTGGCATGGAATAGAAAAAATCATGGAGGGAAACTTAAATCCTATTATTGAAGCTTTAACTGAATTCCAACGCTCAGTAAAAACAAAAAATACTTAATTCCCTTGCAAAGCCCTAATATCTTGCTCGTATCTTTTAGTAATGGCCATTACATTATCTCCATAGAACTCATATCGTATCTGATTTCGCATGGAACAGTTTCCAGAAAAATACGATACAGCAGCACACCATTCATATTCAAAGGTTTGCCTTGTTGCTTTCAAATCACCCAAATACACAGCAGAAGCTAAGAAAGCATCATTAATATTCCAGGGATCCCCAGGACTTCCTTTTAATCTTGCAATCTTATCCTTATATGCAATCCATGTTGAAGGAATAAACTGCGCAGGTCCCATGGCACCCCCGTACCCTCCAACAGAAGGAATAGGGCAGGATACTGCCGTAGTGAAAGGATCTCGTCCAAGTTCTCGTGTTATCTTTAAAAACGGTTGAACATCTCGCGTGGGCTTCATAACTCGATAAACAAAGGTTCCGTTGATTGTTTCTCCGTTCCCAGTTCTCTCATCCTTTAAATAACACCTGCCAACATTTTTCCCAATGTTTGATTCTTGTGTTAACACTGCGAGCAAGAAAGGCGCCCTCACATTGGTTAACTGTTCTACGGCCTGTGCTATTTTTACTGCCTCTCCAAAAGTTGGAGCATCTGGCACGCCAATTAATTCAAAGATACGAGAGCGAATTTCTTGAGCCTGTAGTTGTCGATTTGCTAATAGTTTTTGATATTCAGATTCCTTTCCTCTCGTTACTTCCAGGAGCTCTTGATTTTGAGACGTTAGATTCTGACTTTCTTGTTTTTGTAAAATCTGAATTTCCACAAAGTGCTCTTCATCATGTTTTTCAGATTCCAGATCGCCTTTTTGCCCTTCAAGATACACTGAAAGACCAATAGTAGTATCAAGCAATTCCTTGTTCCTATCTTGTAAAGATTGTAAAGCAGCCAAGTTATTAAAGAAGTCGGACAACGTAGGTCCGGTCAACACAATTTCCACTATGGTTCTTTGATCTTCTTGGTGCAGTCTTTGTAACAATCGGGCTAATTGTTGCTTTTTTGCCTCAACGTCTTCTTGTGTCTTTCCAATAGAAAAAGTAGTGTCGGTAATCTGTCCTCTTAAATCAGTAATTAAAGTAGTGCTCTTTGTAATTTCAAGATCAATCTTGCGAATCTGATTTCGCAGAATGGAAATCTCATTTTGTAAAGTTTTCTTTTCTTTTTGAGTTTTTGTAATATCCCCTTCAATTGACTCAATTTCATTTTCCAGAGCTTTAAGTTCGGCTTCCAATTGTTCTCGCTCTTGCACTGGAGTTAAGGCAAAAGAAAAAGCTGGCACCAAAAAAGCCAGCAACATCAAGGAGAGTAAGGTTCTTTTTAAAAAACCTCTCGTTATCATGATTATTCTTTTGTTTCTTTTGTATCCTCTTCTCCTCCTTCCTTTTTCTTGTCATCTATCTTTTCTATAGCCTCAACAGCAGCAGCTTCGTCTTCCACAGGCTTTGCTAATTCCTCTTCAACATTTTGTGCAGGCATTACCTGGGCCACAATCCAATCAGATTCAGCTAACATCTCTACTTTTAAGTCCACCTGCAAATTCTCAACTAAAATTCTGTCTTCCAGGGTTTTTAAAGATGAAACATCTACGATAATCTCCGAAGGAAGATCTTGTGGTAGAGCAAATACCTCAACTTCATTTATACTTTGAATGAGTGTACCATCAAAATTCTTTTGCGCGGGAGCCTCTCCTTCCAAATGCACAGGCACCATAATTTTAATTTTCACATCCAGTCTTGGCTGATAAAAATCTACGTGGATAGTAGAACCTGAAAGCGGATGCTGCTGTACTCCGCGGATAAGTACCAAATTCTTATCCTCGTCCACGTTGAGCGAAACCAATGAACTTTCTCCTGCCTCTTTATACGCCATATCAAATTCTTTTTTCGCAACAGACAAAACCAAAGATGCAGCTCCCGGTCCATACAAGACGGCTGGAATAAAGCCCTCTTTTAAAAGAACTTTTACTTTCTTTCCTATGATTTCTCTTTTTTTTGCAGAAAGTTGTATCATAAATATATTTACACTTTATTTAGAGAGCCCAAAAACAAAATATGCTGCTCTGCTACCTTTTGTACCGCAACAATGCTTGGAGGCAAAACCTTATACGGAGTAATCTCTTTATCATACTTTTTAAGTGTTGCTCTGAGGGTATTGGTAAATGCTACTCTCAATTCCGTTGAGATATTAACCTTCACCACTCCTGTCTTTACCGCTTGGAGCAAATCACGCTTTGGCGTGCCAGAGCCTCCATGCAGTACCATAAAAGATGTAACATGTTTTTTGATTTCTTGCAACTGTTTTATCGAAAGATGGGGGTTCTCTTTGTATACACCATGCACCGTTCCGATAAGAATGGCTAGGGCATTCACTCCAGTTTTTTTAACAAATTCCTTTGCTTCTTTAGGGTCAGTGAAGGAATTACCGTTAAAAGATGGTGCTTTCTCTTTGTGCATTATTGAATGTTTTCCTGGAATCTCCGCAAACTCCCCCTCTACTATTGAAACACGATTCTTTTTTGCTAACGCTACTACTCTTTTAGTTATGGCAATATTTTCTTTAAAAGAATAGGAGGAACCATCGAAGTGTACTGCATCATACCCGGTTTCAATTGCCTCTTTTACTGCGCCAAAAGACTTCCCATGGTCAAAGTTTAAAAAAATAGGGAGTTTTGTTTCTTTTTGATACGACTCAACAAGAGCTACTGCCTGCGCTTTTCCCAAAAACTTGCTATCCCCTTCTGAGGTTCCCACAAGCAACGGAGCCCTTAAATGAATTCCTGCCTGAACAATACCCTGCAATTGTTCTTGAGTAGAAAAATTAAACTGAACCATGGCAAACCCCTCTTTTTTTGCCTTCTTATAGTAATACTTGAGGTCTTTTTTTGCCATTATTTTTGTATATACACAGTCTGAGTAGGATAGGCAAATTCAATGCCTTCTTTCTCAAAACACTCCATTAGTGCAATATTAATCTCATGCTGAACATCTTTATGCACCGTAAAGTCTCCTGAAGTAATATAATATACTACGCCAAAATTTAAACTAAAATCTCCAAAATCTGTAAAATGAATCCTCTGTATCTCAGCTTTATCAATTCCTCCTATGATATCTTTAACCATTTGGGGAATTGCTCGTATCTTTTTAGTAGGAGTTTCGTACTTGATTCCAAAACTAAATGTCATCCTGCGCTTTTCAAACCCTCT
This sequence comes from uncultured bacterium, assembly GCA_913054235.1. Classification (GTDB taxonomy): domain Bacteria; phylum Patescibacteriota; class Minisyncoccia; order Minisyncoccales; family UBA10102; genus 01-FULL-49-22b. Next base: position 11,624 of record CAJXJI010000007.1, on the reverse strand, counting down.
GTAGTTCTTAATTCTAGCCTCTGTCAACTCTTTGTTAGACATAATTAACTCCTCGCCCTCCAATGTTTGAATACGCGTGGATTTAAGACCAATATGCTTTACAGTCCCCATTTCATTTCCTATAACAATGAAATCTCCTGTCTGAAAGGGCTTATCAAAATAAATAGAGAAAGAGGCAAATACATCTGAAAGAATACCCTGAAGGGCAAAGGCAATTGCAACACCTCCAATCCCAAGACCCGCGATTAAAGCTGTAATATCGTATCCAAGATTTTGAACAACAAGCAAAATAACTATTGCCCAGAGTATCCCTTTCGATCCTTTTGCAAGAAGCTTAATGGCAGAAAGATCAATTGTGCTATCTTCTTTTTTTCTTTTATCAATAATCTTTTCAAAGAAGTAATCGATAGTTCGGCTTAACGCCTTTACTGCGCTATATACAACTACACCAAACGCAATCCAATATCCTATACTTTTTAACCACGCAGGGTACTCAATAAATTGAAGAGCAATTCCTATTGATAAAAGTAGGTATAAGGGGGTGCCTACTGAAAGAATAATTTCAATGAGAAAATCATCAAAATCAGTTTTTGTTTTTTGAGCTAATCCTTTTAACTTCTTTAATACAGACTTTCGGAAAAGTATCAGGGCAATATATACTCCAAGGAAAATCAAAAGAGATGTGGCATAGGCACCAATCGTATTGCTCGCAATATCAACCTGAAGAAGTATGTTAATCTGCTCCATATCTCCTATGTTGATTCCTTCTTAAAGCGTTCTTGCGCTTCTTTGAGAATTTTGTTAGCTTCCTCTTTTGACTTAAAATCTCGTACTTTAACCCATTTTCCAGGCTCCAAACGCTTATACGTCTCAAAAAAATCCTTAATTTCATTTCGCTGATGTCCTGATAAGTCTTTTACATCCTGAACATCTTGCCATCTTGCATCAACCTTCTTTATTGGAATCAACAAAACCTTATGATCAATTCCCCCTTCATCTTCCATGTCTAAATATCCAATAATCTCTGCTTTTACCACGCAACCAGAAAAGGTTGGATTGGTAACCAACAGTACTGCGTCTAGAGGATCATCATCCTGCCCTTTCGTATCTTGAATAAATCCATAATCAAAAGGAAAAACATTAGATCCATACAAGGTACGATCCAACATAATCTCGCCTGTATTCTCATCTCTCTCATACTTATTCTTTGATCCTTTGGGTATTTCTACAAATACTTTTACTTCCATGCTAGTGTGTTATTTAGTTAATGTTTTTGCTGAAGCCATGACATGACGAATCAGTGTCGTAACATATCCCCATTCATTATCATACCAAGATAATACCTTTACCAAGTCCCCATCTACTACTCTTGTGAGGCTTAAATCCACAATGGCACTATATGGTTCCCGCACAATATCTGAGGAAACTACCAGGTCCTCTGTAACTTTCAAGATACCTTTCCATTGAGCACTATTTGCCGCCTTAGTTAAAATACTATTTATCTCTTTTACGCTAGTTTTTTTCTTTGAAATAAAAGTGATGTCTGCAATGCTTCCTGCCACAACAGGAACTCGAAGAGCAATACCATCAAACTTCCCTTCTAATTCTGGAATTGCTCGAGTTACCACAATTGCGGCTCCGGTACTTGAAGGAATGATATTTTGCGCTGCTGCTCTTCCTTTGCGAACATCTTTTCCATAACTTGGCCCATCCACTAAACTCTGCGTTGCAGTATATCCATGGGTAGTATTGAGCACTGCTTTTTGAATTCCTGGAGCAACAGACAATATTTCAATCACAGGAGACACCGCATTGGTAGTACAAGAACCATTTGAAGTAATACTACATACTCCCATATCTTTTTCATTTACCCCAGAAAGTATGGTTCTTCCATTTTCTCCGTCACTATCTTTTGCGGGAGCCGTAATCACTACACGCTTAGCTCCAGATTTTAAGTGAACCTTTGCCTTTTGATAGGAATCAAACACCCCTGTTGCCTCAACAACAATATCTATTTTGAGCTTCTTCCATGGAAGCTTTGAGGGATCCTTTTCTTTTAGAATTTCAACTCCTTGTAAGTCCTTTTCAAACTTTCCATATACGCTATCGTATTTTAAAAGATAGGATAGATTATCTAAATCCCCCAGATCATTAATTGCCACAACCTGAAGGTCTCCTGCTTCTTGAGCCTGACGAAAAAAGAGTCGGCCTATACGCCCAAAACCATTAATTGCTATCTTTACCATATGTTAGTACTGTACCATATTGAGGGGGAAATAAAAAAGGCGGGGATAAATCCCAGCCTTTCTATCGCCAGAGCGACTGCTATTGTTTCTCAACGACAAAGTCGTCAGGAAGTTCCAAGAGTTGACACACTGCACTCCCCACGTGCACCAGATGCTTGTCGCAAGTGCATATATAGCCTTCGTCCAGGAGCTTCGTTAAATCAACGGAACCAAAGCATGCTTTAGTATTCGCACCTTCCTGAACCACATGAATACGCCACAAATCCTCCACTTCGTCTGTACCAGTTAAGGGACAGAAGATCAGCACAGAGCACTTTAGGACTGGCCCTTCTTCACTCCCAATTTTAAGCAAGAAGGTTCCGAGCGTGAAACCACTATCAGAAGTCACATATACTTGAACACGCGGTAGATTCGTTGCAAGATTTTCTGCCATGATGTTATCCTCCCCTATACGCTATATGAAACTAGGACTGCATCGTATAATAACAGACATATCTATTATGTCAAGTATAACCCTCATAAATCGGTTTTTTGATATAAAGTTCTTTCCTTTAACTAAAGAACTTTTAATTTCATTAGGCCGCGCTTCTCACTTTATTCGAACCTGCTCTTTTTCTGTTTTCTTGGGATTGCGCTTTGCATCCTGTTTTCTTACAAAGCGGCCCGTAATAGAGCTTCGGTATACCGTTTTCCTTTTCTCTTTTGCCATAAAATAAGGATTAGTTATTATGTTCCAACTTTAAAAACTGCGACAGTTCTTTTCCAAAATGAGGATCTTTTAAGGAAAAGTGCAGGTTTGTTTGCATCCAATCTCTTTTATTACCAGCTTCCCACCATTTCCCTTCTAATTCATATCCATACACAATCTTTCCATCCCGCACCATATCTCCCAATGCTTCAGACAATACCACTTCTCCTTTCTTGTTTGGTTTTGCCTTTTTCAAATAATCAAACACTTCTGGGGTGATAATACGTCTGCCAACAATAGCCAGATCAGAGGGTGCTTCTTCTTGAGGCTTTTCAACAATCTTTTTTATCTTAAAAAGACGTTGAGCAATCTTTTCCACATCAACAATTCCATATGAGAACAAACGTTCTTTGGGAAGACGAGCTAGTGCAGTCACTGGCTTTTGGGAAGTTTTAAATACTTGAGCTATCTGGACACATCCTGGAGTATTTCCCTCAATAATATCATCTGGGTACAAAACAAAGCAGGGTTCCTGCCCAACAAGCTTCTTTGCTTGCAATACTGCATGACCATCCCCTAGCGGTTTATCAGTAACAAAACTAAAAGAAAATCCTTCCAAGGTTTTATGAAGCTCTTGTACCTCTTTTAACAACTCTTCTTGCTTCCTATCTACTAAAAGCTTTTCTAGCTGAGGAGAGCGCTTTACGTAATCTTGAACTTGTTTTTTATTACTATTTACAACAAAGATAATCTGTTGCACGCCTGATGCCTTGAGCTCCTCTAATGCATAGAGCAGCATTGGCTTTAAACCAACAGGCAAAAGTTCTTTTGGCAAGGCCTTGGAAAGCGGTAAAAAACGCGTTGCCAAGCCAGCAATAGGAATAATCGCTTTTGTTATATCACCCATACATTAAGAAGCGTCCTCTTGATACCTTGCGTTGCGAAGAAAAGAAGGGATATCAAGCTGCTCGTCTTGTTTTTCCAAATCTTTTAATTCTCTGTCCTGAGCTTTTCTCAAATCCAAAGCATTCCTTCGTACTTTGCCGGATTGCGAACGTGGATCTTTTTTAGGAGGCGCAGGAGCAATCTTTTTCTCCTCTATCTTTTTCTTTTGCTTCTTTATTGTAGGCTTCTTTTCCACACTCTTCTTCTTTTGCTTCTGCTTTTTCTCTAAGACTTTCACCTCTCCTGTCCCTTCTTTTCCTTTACATCCCACAGCAAAAAGAGCAATGCGCAGCTTATCTTTATACTCTGACTGAAAAGAAACACCAAAAATAATGCGAGCCTTTGTGTTAAAAGAAGAAATCTTTTTTGAAATATCAGCCACCTCCTGCATTTTCATTGCCTTATCCCCTGTTACGTTAAATACCATACGGTCAGCTCCAGTAATCCCATAATCATACAAAGGGTTATTGAGCACTTCCTTTAGAGCAAGTTGAGCTTTGGGCTCTCCTTGCATCAAAACAGAGTTTAAATATGCAAGCTTTCCTCTTCCATCCAATAGAGTTTTAAAATCAGCAAAATCAATATTAATAAGTCCTGGGAGAGCTAGGGTATCAATAAAGCCTCCTAAGGTTTCAGCCAACCTCTTATTTATAGCTGAAAATGCGCTTCTCAGTGGGGTCTTTTGATCAATAATGCGAAAGATATTCTCATTTGGAATAACGCTATAGACGTTTACCAAAGGGATAATCTTTGCTAGGGCAGCATCTGCTATCTCTTTTCTCTTTTGTCCTTCAAAGGAAAAGGGCATGGTTAAAAGACACAAAGTCAAACACTTAGCCTCTTTTGCTGCTTCCGCAAACACTGAAATCGCGCCAGATCCAGCTCCTCCTCCCAAGGAAGCTATCAGAATACATATATCTTGCCCCTCCATCAATTTCTTTATTCTGTCCTTTTCTGCTTTTGCTGCAGTTTCTCCTAATACAGGATCCATACCACATCCAAGACCACGCGTGATCTCTTGGCCAAATATAAATGCCCGGGTATTTTTAGGTAGGTTCTTTTGCGCTTGCACATCAGTATTTGCACAAACAAAATCTACTTTCCCGATGGAACGCGCAATTTCTCCCACAATAGAAGAACCTCCACCTCCAATTCCAATAACCCGAATCTTGGTCTTCGCCACTCCCTCTAGCGCCGAAGCTAAGTGCTTTACCTTCAAGAAAGATTTAGCAGGGGGTCTTTTTTTAACGCGCGAAATCGTTTTTCTCTGATCTTTTTTTTGAGCCTTTTTGGGCTTTGTTTTTACCTTTTGAATTTTCTTTGCCATTCTTCTATTGTAAAGAGGCTTTCATTTTTGTCAATTTCCTTCATCTTTGGTATAGTGTGTCCATGGGAACTTCGAGGCCCAACTTTTTTTTGATTTATCTTTCTGCGTTCGTTGGCGTAATTGCTTTTTCTATGGTCTTTCCTCTTCTCCCAATCTACGCTAAGCAATTTGCAGCCTCAAGCACCACCATTGGTATGCTTGTTGGCTCCTTTGCACTTGCCCAACTCTTATCTTCTCCCTTTTGGGGAATCCTTTCCGATCGCTTTGGAAGAAAACCTATTATCTTAATTGGTCTTCTGGGTTTATCTTTAAGCTTTCTCGTCTTTGCCCTTACGGCAAATCTTGCAACTCTATTTATTTCACGATTCGTTCAAGGCCTTTTTTCTGGAGCTGTCATGCCTTCCTCTCGCGCATATATAGCTGATGTTACATCAAAGAAAGACCGAATAAAGTCTATGGGAAGAATTGGAGGCGCTATCGCTCTTGGAGTTATCTTTGGACCTGCCATTGGAGGCTTCCTTGCTCAGGGAAGTTTAGTATTGCCTTTTTTCGTTGCCAGTGCAGTAGCTACCCTTAACCTGGCCCTCATGTTCTTTTTTCTCCCTGAATCCTTAAAAGAAAAGCGTGACTATAAAATAGGTATACGACTAGCTTGGCTTTCCTTCCCTCAAATCTTAAAAGGACTTAAGGGGGCTTTAATGCCTATGTTTGTTTTGGCTTTCATATGGTCCTTTGCCATCTCCAACAACCAACTCAATGTACCGCTATTGGGCATAGAAAAATTCCATTTAGAAACTGCTGCCATAGGTATTGGTTTTGGCCTTATGGGTGTAATCTCTCTTGTTACACAGTTCTTTTTACTCACCCCCATTACCAATACCCTTGGACGGCATAAAACCATAGTAGGAGGCCTTTTGCTCATGGCCATTGCCTTTGCTGCCATGCCTTTTTTGCCAGCAATAACTCCCCTGTTCTATCTTGCCATGGCAACAGCCGGTTTGGGTTCTGCGGTTGTTCGCCCCATCATTACAGCCATGATTAGCCTAGAAACAAAAGAACCCCAAGGAATAACCATGGGAACTTCAAATGCTTTTGAGAGCTTAGGAAGACTACTGGGACCATTACTAGGCGGACTATTGCTTGGTCTTTTTGGATTTCAAACTCCTTTTCTCTTCTCTGGATTTATAATAGTTGCTGTCCTTATACTAATACTTAAAAAAACCAATTTCCTCTCTATTGGGCGTACGACATAAAAAAGCGAAAGGGACACAATGTGCCCCTTTTTTTTGCAAGATATGTTGCCCCTAGATTAGGTGGGACCCCGGATTTTGTTGGCCATACAGCCTCCCCCCCCTACAAATTTTGATACAAAGTAACATCAATTATCAACTAGGCCTTATTAGACACATGCCTTATAGGCAATTACCAATTCTGGTTTTTTTAATTGTGTGAGTGTCTTGGTGTCCAGTATACCAATACTGCCTCCTGTCTATCTAGGCAGTGCAGCCGCACCAGAGAAACAAGATTTCCTCATCTTTTCCAGAGACTCGGTATTCTTTTTCAGGCCCTCCTTTCCAGGCTATTGTAAGCCCAGGAAGGAAGACCCAAATAAAATCAAAAAGAGCTTTTAAAAACTATATCTTTCCTGAAGCTCTCTGTCAACCCTTACGTGGTACATTACTTTTAAGCAGTACGAATATTGTCCTTCTTTACCAACTTCTTTATAACGCGAGCTGCCTCATTTGCATCTTTTACCAGACGATAAATCTTCATATCTTCTTTATCAATATTACTTCTTTTCTCATACACATCCTTCTCAATCCACTTAAGCAAAGGAGCCCAATAATCTTTCCCAACCAAGATAATGGGGATAGGATCAATCTTTCTTGTTTGTATAAGAGTGATAAGCTCAAAAAACTCGTCTAATGTGCCAAATCCTCCAGCAAAAAAGATATACACTTCGGAGGCAAAAGCAAGCATCACTTTTCTTGCAAAGAAATAGTGAAATGAGATAGATTCTTTTACATAAGGATTCACGTTCTGGGTATGGTCAAACTGAATATTAATCCCAGCACTTTGCCCGCCAGCTTCATTTGCCCCTTTATTGGCAGCTTCCATAATGCCAGGCCCTCCTCCAGTAATAACAGCAAAGTCATCCTTGGAAAGTAGCGAGGCAAGCTTCTTTGCCTCTTCATAATGCTTATCTCCCGCAACACATCTTGCTGAACCAAAAAAGGTAGCTGACTTACCGTAATTTCGCAAAAAATGAAAACCTCTAGCAAACTCTTGCGTAATGCGAGTTAAGCGCATTCCCCCTACTCGCTCAGGCGGAAGATTCATTAATTTGCCAATGGTTGCGGCTGGCAGGCAAATTTGTCCTGACTTATGAATTTCTTTAATCAGCTTCTTCTTCATGCGCTCAAGAAGATATCCATTTAATGGAGCAGCCCATAGAGGGTTTGAGTTCTTTTGAGATTTCCTTTCCTTCAACCATATTCATAATATTCTCATCCATAGTATTCTCTTCTGCCTCTTGCCCAGGTTCTAGAGCATCATCAATTCTTCCATGAAATACAAGATTAAAGTCTTTATCAAACAAAAAAGGATCTGGCGTACAGGTAGCCCCATATGCTTTAGCCATCTCTTGCGTATCATCTAAAAGATATGGGAATTGCATATTACGTTCTCTTGCAAACACTTTCATGTTATCCATCCCCTCTCCTTCATATTCAGGATCATTACTGTTAATACCAACAAAAGCAATCTTCGCTCCCCACTTTTCATATAGCTTGACCATGACATCTATCTTTGCTTTTACATAAGGACAATGATTGCAAATAAACAAAACTAAAAGTCCCTCTTTTCCTTGAAAATCAAAAAGAGAATACATTTTTTCGTCCACTCCTTTCAATGAAAATTCAAGTGCCTTGTCTCCTCCACCGAGTTTTTCAAACGATTGTGTGAGTGTCATGTATTTTTATACTATCATAAAAACTGTGTATTCCATAAACTACATATATTAAAGAAACTCTCGGTATATAAGAGCGGGGTGTGTGGAACACCCCGCTTTGTTGATTCTTGCAAAAGGTTTTCTATTAAAGATCGACGGGTCGCAAGTAGCCCATCTCACCCCTTCGCTCAAGATACCCTGCCTTGATATCGTGGCCATGGGAGAAGACCAGAAGCCAGCCCTGTTGCTCAGCCTGCTTGAGCAAGTCCCGCTTTTGCTCCAGGGTTTTCTCTGGAGAACTATCAAAGGCAGAGATGGCAACCATTTTCAAATGATGGGGTGTGGGAACGATGTCTCCAAGGAACACCACTCTCTCCCCACCATGCTGGAACATAACAATCTGATGTCCCAATGCATGACCGTCCGTGACGATCACATTCAGGCCAGGCATGATCTCAGTATCGCCGTCCAGCAATTCCAGTTGGCCTCGCTCCTCTATGGGGAGGAAATTCTCCGAGCGGTGCGAGCCTTGGCAGCGCTCATTAGGATTGCAAGCCTCGTCCCAGCACGCACGCTGAACGTAATATTTCGCCTTTGGGAAAGTGGTCACCAGCTTGCCGGTCCGATCCAAGCGGGTGCAACCGCCAGAATGATCAAAATGCAGATGGGATAGCACCACTGCGCTAACATCCTTAGGAGTGAGGCCCACGCCCTTCAACCCTTTCAACAAACGACTGGGTACTAACCCAAGATCTTGATCGATCTCTTTTGACCCGGTGCCGGTATCGACCAGGACATTTTGTCCGGCGACTTGCAGCAACAGACAATTGAGCCCAAGAGTCATCCGGTTCTTGCGGTCAGTGACTACACTGCTCTCCCACGCGACCTTAGGCACCTGGCCGAACATGGACCCGCCGTCCATTTTGATGACTCCATCTGAGATAATCTTTACGGCTGTTGGCATCATGGCCACCACCTCACGTTTTTTATTCCAGCTTTTAAGAAAGAAGTCAAAGAATTTTGATTTCACCAATTCTCTTGACTTTTATATAGGATATTAAAGTTCTTTCAGTATTTAAGGATTACATAATAATCAAGCATTCAGCCTTGCATGTCAAGACAGCATATTTTTTAAATATTAGCACCTTGACACTTTAAATATTTATCCTATAATAGAAACTAGGATGCTCTTTTACAAAAACGCCATGAGTTCCCTCCTGCCCTAAGGTTCCAGCACTTTAGGGCAGGAGGGAAACGACTACTGAGTCGGACGGTGCAGGTCACATCGTTTTACTAACCCCCGTCCCGCTCAGCAAAGATATGATTGGTGCAATACTACTCATAATCATAATAGCTGTATTCGTTCCGGAAACACTTTCTGCGCTAACGGAACTTCTCATGGTAACTCTTGGGAAAATGATAGAAATCGTAGATTTCATTGAAATTCCATAACATTTTCCCAGGAACAACAAAAAAGTTGCCCAGCATTCTATGCTTGGGCACTTTTTTATTTTCTCATATTCATATTTTTATCCTACTGTGCTGCCACTCTCGGTCTGGAACCTTGGGTTTAAGAAGGATTATGAGGCTTTCTAGGAGTGTCTTATTAACCCGTCTCGGTCAGGGTCATTTAAGACAAAATGAGACACTAATCTCTTTTTCTTTTATTTATGCTTAAAAAGTCTTGAAAATTTTCGTACATTTATTTACAGTGTATAGTGTACAGGTATCTTTATACGTTCTTTTTATTCGTTGTTGTACTAAAAGCCAATACTAACCTGGTGAGAAATTTTACACTTTTTGTATAGAAGATGTATCTATCTCTTCGCTAATTCTTTTCGCCGTTGTCAATCTACTAAAAACCTTATAATGCATAAATACTAATAAAAATATTAGTATCAGAAAAACCTGATTTGTCATTGCTCCTATCGCCAATGTTAACATCCATAAATCTCTCTCAACACCTAATCCTTTCCATTTTATTAAATTCCCAACAACTCTTTTGAACTTCATATGCATATAACTATCTGTAATTAAACCTAACAGTACAAAAATTGTAATTGGCCAGATTAAAATGTTACCTGTTATATTCCATAGTCCGTATGCTAAACCCGTTACGATGATTGTATCAACGTATTTATCCATAGTGCCATCAAACCAAGCGCCCCAATTAGATTGCTTGAACTTCAAACGTGCCACTTCTCCGTCACAACCATCAAGAATAGAAATAAGCTGTATTAATATGCCACCAATAAGAAGCCAAGGATATGTCCCTTGAGCTAATAATACAGATGTAACAGTAGCTAAGCCCAAAATCCCCAGTGAAATCATATTTGGCGTTATAGGTGTTTTGATTAAGAAACGTGTTATGAAGGCAGATACTTTTCGGTTAAAATTTCTAGCTATAAAATAATCTTCAGACTTCGGAAGAGTTTTAAGCAACTTCTTTTCTGCAAACTTGATATCTGCATATGTGTCGCAGTCTGACCAAAATTTACCTTTAATGTCAAACGCTCTTAGTTTTCCTTCTTTCGCAAGCTCTCTCATACCGTCAGATAACGAATTTTTATGACGCGAGATTGTTTCGTTTAAAACAGCAAAAATATTGGGAGAACACAAAAACATTCCAGTATCATAAGCGTTATAGGCATCAAGATCTTTGCTGAGTGAAGAGATTCTACTGTTTTTTATTAAAACTTTTGTAGTATCGTCAATATCCAAAACAGAATCCAAATTTTTATCTATAGCAAGAGTACATTCGTCCTTTTTTAACTTTATCCTTTTAAGTTGAAAGAGCGTTTTCCAGTCAAAGACGTGGTCAGACATTAGAAGAATAAAATTTTCTTTAAAATAATCTTTTGCCTTGAAAACAGAAATTCCGTTCGCTTTTTCCCAATTACTATTGTGAACAAAAGTAATCGAAACACCAAAACGACTTCCGTCCCCGATTGATTCTTCAAGTTCTTCTCCTTTATAGCCAATAACGACTACAAATTCAAAAATGCCTGCCTCTTTTGCCCCAAGAATAACTCTCTCAATGATTTTTAAGCCCAATAAATTCATAAGCGATTTATGTCGCCCATGAGTTACTGACTGCATTCTTGTGCCATTACCAGCTGCAATAATTAATGCCTTCATAATTGTGTCTTTATTGTATTGTCTTTACGTTCTGCTTTTGAAATCTTTAACTCTTTTTGCAACCAAAAAAATACGGGCACTGAGTTGGTTGACTTGAACCACAACTTTCTTCGCCCTCAGCTTTAGAGAAAAATCGCTGGCATAATTGAATTAGCCAACGACCCCATTAATTATCGCCCTCAAGAGAATGTGATGTTTCCTTGATTTCCTGACCGTTCATCCTTGATAGTTTAGCTTAAATTTGAAGCTTTAGCAAGAGAAAACTCCACTACTTGGCTGCGGGTCCTGGATTCGAACCAGGATATACGCCTCCAGAGGGCGCAGTCCTAC